>DASVZD010000214.1:0-7123 GCA_036391815.1 Rhodocyclaceae bacterium | reverse complement strand
CCGAGCCGCCGAAGAAGGCCATCGGCACGAACACCGCGCACAGCACCAGCGTGATGCCGATGATGGCGGCGAAGATCTGGCCCATCGCCTTGATGGTGGCCTCGCGCGGCGGCAGGCCTTCCTCGGTCATGATGCGCTCGACGTTCTCGACGACCACGATGGCATCGTCCACCACGATGCCGATCGCCAGCACCATGGCGAACAGGGTGAGGATGTTGATGGAGAAGCCGAAGGCGTAGAGGCCCGAGAGGGCGCCCATCAGCGCCACCGGCACCACCACGGCGGGAATCAGCGTGGCGCGGAAGTTCTCGAGGAACAGGTACATCACGCAGAACACCAGGAACATCGCCTCGACCAGCGTGATCACCACCTCGCTGATGGAGATGTCGACGAAGCGCGAGGTGTCATAGGGCACTTCCCAGGCGATGCCCTTCGGGAAGTACTTCGACAGCTCGGTCATCTTCGCCTTGACTGCCTTGGCGACGTCCATGGCGTTGCCGTCCGGCGAGACGCGGATGGCGATGGCAGCCGTCGGCTGGCCGTCCATGCGCGCGAAGACGTTGTAGTCCTGGGCGCCGAGTTCGACGCGCGCGACGTCGCGCACGCGCACCGTGGCGCCGTTCGGCTGCGCGCGCACGATGATGTTGCCGAACTGCTCGGGCGTGGTCAGGCGGCCGCTGGTGACGATGACGGCGTTGTACTGCTGTCCCTTCGCCGCCGGCGCCTGGCCGAGCTCGCCGGTGGCGAGCTGGACGTTCTGCGCGCGCACGGCGGCGATCACGTCGCCCGGCGCGAGCTTGTAGGCGTTCAGCTTGTCGGGCTGCAGCCACAGCCGCATCGAGTATTCGGTGCCGAACATGATCGCCTCGCCGACGCCCTTGACGCGGCGGATCTGGTCGAGCACGCTGGCGGCGGCGAAGCTGCCCAGCGCCACGTTGTTCATGCTCTTGTCCGGCGAGTAGAGCGTGACGAACATCAGGTAGTTGCGCTGCGGCTTGGTGACCGGCACGCCGAGCCGGCGCACGTCGTCGGGCAGGCGCGCCTCGACGCGCTTGTAGCGGTTCTGCGCCTCGACCGACGAGACGTCGACGTTGGTGCCCGGCTCGAAGGTCAGCGTCAGCGTGCCGGTGCCGAGCTCGGAGGAGGCCTCCATGTAGAGCAGGTGCTCGATGCCGTTCATCTCCTGCTCGATGAGCGCGGTGACGGTGTCCTCGATGACCTGCGCCGAGGCGCCGGGGTAGGTGATGTTGAAGGCGATCGACGGCGGCGCCACCGACGGGTAGGCCGACACCGGCAGCTTGCGCAGCGCCAGGCTGCCGCCCAGCACGATGGCGATGGCGATGACCCAGGCGAAGACCGGACGGTCGATGAAGAATTTGGCGAGCACGGCGTCTCCCTGCTTACTTTTGCGCCACGGCGTTGGCCGGCGCGGACGCGGGAGCGGTTCCCGCAGGCGCCGCGGCGGTGGCCGGGGCGGGAACGGGCGAGGCGTTCCACGGCACCGGCTTCACCGGCGCACCGGGACGCGCCTTCTGCAGGCCGTTGACGATCACCTGTTCGCCGCCCTTGAGGCCGTCGGTGATCACCCAGTCGGTGCCGCTCATGGCGCCGACCTTCACCGGCAGCGGCGCGGCCTTGCCGTCGGCGCCGACGACCATGACGAACTGGCCCTGCGGCGTCATCTGCACGGCGCGCTGCGGCACGGTGAGGGCGCCGTCCATCTCGGCCTGGTAGACGCGGATGCGCACGAAGGTGCCCGGCAGCAGCTCGCGCTTGGGGTTCGGGAATTCGGCGCGCAGCTGGATCGAGCCGGTGTTCGGATCGACGGCGAGGTCGGAGAAGGTCAGCTTGCCGGGCAGCGGATAGACGCTGCCGTCCTCCAGCAGCAGTTCGACGCGCGCCTTGGCGGCGCGCTTGAGCTTTCCGGCCTTGACGGCCTGCTGCAGGCGCAGCATGTCGGCGTTGCTCTCGGTGAAATCGACGTAGATGGGATCGAGCTGTTCGACGGTGGCCAGCAGCGTGGCGTCGCCGCGGCCCACCAGCGCGCCTTCGGTGACCATGGCGCGGCCGACGCGACCGGAGATCGGCGAGGGCGCGGAGGCGTTCTCGAGGTCGAGCTTCGCCTTCGCCAGCGCCGCCTCCGCCTGCTTGAGCTTGGCGTTGGCCTGGTCGAACTCCTGCTGGCTGACGGCCTTGATGGCCAGCAGCGGCTTGTAGCGCTCGACGGTCAGCCGCGCCACCTGGACGTCGGCCTCGGCGGAATCGGCGGCGGTCTTGTAGGTGCGCGCGTCGATCTGGAACAGCGGCGTGCCCGCCTTGACGTCGGTGCCTTCCGCGAACAGGCGCTTCTCGACGACGCCCTCGACGCGGGCGCGGACCTGCGCGGTGCGCACGGCGGAGAGGCGTCCCGGCAGGTCGTCGCTGAGCGCGGCGCTGCCGGCCTTGACGGCGACGACCTCGACCTCCGGCGGCGGCATGCCGGCGCCCGGGCCGCCGGGCGCGCCCGGCTTCTGGTCGCCGCAGGCGGCGAGCGCGAGGGGAAGGAGGCTGGCAAGGAGGGCGTGGCGGAGTGTGATCATTTCATTTCCCATAGGCGCGCAGGAAGCAGTCGACGATCTTCTCGATCTTGCCGACGTCCTTGTTGAGTTCGGTTTCGAGGTTGATGAGGCCGCGCAGCCGGTCGTGGCTCGTCAGCATCCCCATCAGCATTTCGGCGGCAAAGCGCGGATCGTCGCGGCGCAGCTTGCCGGCGTCCATCGCCTTGCCCAGGAATCCGGCGAGCGTGTTGAGGGCCTGCTCGGGCCCGGCGCTGAAGAAGCTGCCGGCAAGCTCCGGAAAGCGGGGCGCCTCGGCGACGATGGCACGGAACATCGCCAGCCCTTCGGGGGACAGCATCTTGTTGCGAAAGCCGACGGCGAAGCGGATCAGCGTTTCGCGCGGTTCGACGCCGTCGTCCTCGAGCGACACCAGCACCGCCTGGGTGGCGTGGCGGATCACCTCGCGGAACAGCAGGTCCTTGCGCTCGAAGTGGTTGTACAGCGTCTGCTTAACGACGCCGGCCCGCGCGGCGATGTCGTCGATGCTGGCGCGATAGCCCTTCTCCATGAAGGCGGCTGCGGCGGCGCAAAGGATGCGCGCACGGTTGTCGACCGTCTGGGTTTCCTGGTTGGGGAACACGCGTTCTTCTTGGAATGGGCGGAATGGACAGTATAGTCTAAGTCACCCTATCGGGGTTACGGGATGGCGCTAACCCGGAACGGCCGCAAGGGAGTAGCATGCGTCCCGCATTGCGGCACCTGCGGACGAAATGGACGTCATCTTCCTCTTCTACGGTCTGGCCTTCCTGGCGCTCGGTTTCGTCATCGTCGTCCGCTACGAGCCCGGCAGTTCGCTCAACCTCGCCGGCCTGCTCTGGCTGCTTGCCGCCTTCGGCTTCGTACACGGCCTGGTCGAATGGACGGACCTGTGGCGCGTGGTGCACGGCGACACGCCGTTCCTGGCCGCCCTGCGGCCCTTCGCCCTGCTGGCCTCCTTCGTCCTGCTGTTCGAGTTCGGCCGCCTGCTGGTCTTGCGCTGCTTGTCCGCCAGGGCGAAGCAGGGCCGCGGCGCATGGCTGCTCGGCCCCTGGATCTACCTGCCGCTGGCCGGCCTGTTCCTGGCGGCGGTGGCGGAATCCGCGCACCTCCTGGCCGCGGTCGCGGTGTGGTCGCGCTACCTGTTCGGCTTCGTGGGCGCGTGGCTGGCCGGCGCCGGCTGCTACCTGTACCGCCGGAAGCGCATCGACGGGGACGAGGACGCTTCCGCCGCGGTCAGCCGCGCCTGGTATCTGGCGTCGGCGGCATTCTTCGCCTACGGCATCTTCGGCGGCCTGGTCGTCACATCGCACGATTTCCCCAGCGTGGTGAGCGAGGAGGCGTTCCGGGTGGCGGCGGCGCTTCCCGTGCAGCTTTTCCGCGCCGCCTGCGCCATCCTGATCGTTGTCGCCTTCGGCCGCATCATGGGCATGTTCGCCGAGGAGCGGCGGCAGAAGCTGCGCTACGCGGTCGACGTGGGGCAGTATTCGCTGTTGCGCTTCCAGGAGAGCAAGGCGCGCTACGAGGCGCTCCTCAAGGCGGTGCCGCAGGGCGTCGTGGGACTGGATGCCGCAGGCAACTTCAGCTTCGCCAACGAACCGGCGCTGGCGACGCTCGGCTATCGTTTCGACGAGGTGGCGGGCCAGCCCTTCCATGCGCTGGCCCACCACACCACGGCCATGGGCCAGCCGCACGGCGCCGACGCCTGCCCGATCCACCTGACCCTGCGCGACGGCGAGACGCGCCGCGTCGACGCCGACCTGTTCTGGCGCAAGAACAGGACCTGGTTTCCGGCGTCGTATACCGTTGTGCCCGTGATGCGCAACGAGAAGGTGTCCGGTGCGGTGATCCTGATGCGCAACCTCGCCGACAACGCCTGAAGGTCGGGAGAACGGAATGGCAGAAAGTTTCGACTGGGAAGATCCGCTGGCGCTCGGCGCCCAGCTGACGGAAGAGGAGCGGCTGGTGCGCGACGCCGCGCGCCGCTACGCCCGGGAGCGGCTGATGCCGCGCATCCGCGACGCCTTCCGGCACGAGCGCGCGGATCGCGCGGTCTTTGCCGAGATGGGCAGCCTGGGGCTGCTCGCCTCGATCATTCCGCAGCAGCATGGCGGCGCGGGACTCGGCTACGTCAGCTACGGGCTGGTCGCGCGCGAGATCGAGCGCGTTGACTCCGGCTACCGCTCGATGATGAGCGTGCAGTGCTCGCTGGTGATGCTGCCGATCCTCGCCTTCGGCTCCGACGCGCAGAAGGCCAAATACCTGCCGCGCCTGGCGAGCGGCGAATGGGTCGGCTGCTTCGGGCTTACCGAGCCGGATTCGGGCTCCGATCCCGGCGCCATGGCGACGCGCGCCCGCAAGGTGGTGGGCGGCTACCGGCTGTCGGGCAGCAAGACCTGGATCACCAATGCGCCGATCGCCGACGTCTTCATCGTCTGGGCCAAGGACGACGAGGGCGCCATCCGCGGCTTCATCCTCGAGAAGGGATGGCAGGGCCTCTCGGCGCCCGTCATCGAGGGCAAGGTAGGGCTGCGCGCCTCGGTGACCGGCGAGGTGGTGATGGACGACGTGTTCGTGCCGGAGGAGAACCTGCTGCCCGGCGCCCGCGGGCTCAAGGGGCCGTTCACCTGCCTCAACGCCGCGCGCTTCGGCATCGCCTGGGGGGCGCTGGGGGCGGCGGAATTCTGCTACGCGACGGCGCGCCAATACGTGCTCGATCGCCGGCAGTTCGGCCGGCCGCTGGCGGCCAACCAGCTGGTGCAGAAGAAGCTCGCCGACATGGCGACCGAGATCGCGCTCGGCCTGCAGGGCTGCCTGCGGCTGGGACGCCTGAAGGAAGCCGGCGAGCCGGCGCCGGAGCTGACCTCCATCATGAAGCGCAACTCCTGCGGCAAGGCGCTCGACGTCGCGCGGACGGCGCGCGACATGCTGGGCGGCAACGGCATCTCCGACGAGTTCGGCGTGATCCGCCACGTGGTGAACCTCGAGGTGGTGAACACCTACGAGGGCACACACGACATCCATGCGCTGATCCTCGGGCGCGCCATCACCGGGATTCCGGCCTTCGCCAATTGAGCGCCGGGTTCGTCGAACTGGACGGGCACCGCGTCGAGTACGCGGTGATCGGCGGCAGCGGGCGCGAGGCGCCGCTGCTGGTGTTCCTGCACGAAGGCCTCGGCTCCGTCGCGATGTGGCGCGATTTCCCGCAGCGCGTCGCGGCGGCGACCGGGTGCCCGGCGCTGGTCTACTCGCGCTACGGCTACGGCAGCTCGGCGCCGCTCGCCGGGCCGCGGCGTCCCGACTACCTGCATGACGAGGCGCTGCGCGCGCTGCCACAGCTGCTCGACGCCCTGGGCGCCCGGCGGCCGCTGCTGATCGGCCACAGCGACGGCGCGTCGATCGCCCTGATCCATGCCGGCGGGGCGGGGCGCCCGGTGGCGGGGGTGGTGGCGATGGCGCCGCACGTGATGGTCGAGGACATCGCGCTCGACGGCATCCGGGCCACCGTCGCCGCCTACGAGACCACCGACCTGCGGCAGCGCCTGGCGCGCTACCACGACGACGCCGACGGCGCCTTTCGCGGCTGGAGCGGCATCTGGCTGGACCCGGCGTTCCGCGGCTGGAACATCGAGGAATACCTGCCGCGCATCGCGGCCCCGGTGCTGGCCATCCAGGGCTTCGAGGACGAATACGCGACGATGGAACAGATCGACCGCATCGCCCGCCTGGCGCCGGACGCGGACCTGCTGAAGCTGGCCGATTGCCGCCATTCGCCCCACCGTGACCAGCCGGACGCGGTGGTCTCCGCCATTGCGGCGTTCGTGGCGCGCATCGCCTAGGGCGGCGTCGTCCCCCCGGCCTCGTCGGCGAAGCCGCGCGGAGCGTAGGTGCGCAGCATGGCTTCGATCTGGGCGCGCTTGACCGGCTTGGTCAGGTAGTCGGTCATGCCGGCCTCGAGGCACAGCTCGCGGTCGCCGGCCATGGCGTTCGCCGTCACCGCGACGATCGGCACCGGGTGTGCCGCCCCTTGCTCCGCCTCCCAGGCGCGGATCGCTCGGCTGGCCTGGTAGCCGTCCATTACCGGCATCTGGCAGTCCATGAAGACGATGTCGAACGGGCCGTTGTTCTGCACCGCGGCGACGCCTTCGCGGCCGTCGTTGGCGCAGGCCACCTGGCAGCCGGCGTGCCGCAGCATCGCCTCGGCCAGGACGCGGTTGGTCTCGTTGTCCTCCACCACCAGGACGCGCAGGTTGCGCTGGCCGGGCAGCGCTTCCGCCTGCCGGGCCTTCTGCTCCTCGCCGAACAGCAGCGTCACCAGCAGCGAGCGCAGTTCGCGCTGCAGCACCGGCTTGCGCAGGACGCCGTCGGCCTCGGAGTCGGCGCCGGCGGCCGCGGCCAGCGGTACCAGTTTGATGCGCAGCTGTTGGCCGCGGCGCGGCGACAGGTAACGCCACTGCGATTCGTCGACGATCAGCATGTCGTAGTGATCGTGCTCGCGCGGCAGGTAGGCCGAGCCGCCGGCGCGTCCGCCGAAGGCGGAGATGCCCAGC
>DASVZD010000213.1:0-2128 GCA_036391815.1 Rhodocyclaceae bacterium | reverse complement strand
CTGCTGATCTCGACCATGCTGCGGCTGGCGCTGAACCTGGCCTCGACCCGGCTGATCCTGGCGCACGGTCACGAGGGCACCGCCGCCGCCGGCCACGTCATCGAGGCGTTCGGCAACTTCGTGATGGCCGGCAATTTTGTCATCGGCATCATCGTTTTCACTATCCTCGTCATCGTCAACTTCGTCGTCATCACGAAGGGTTCGGGCCGCATCGCCGAAGTTGCTGCCCGCTTCAGCCTCGACGCCATGCCCGGCAAGCAGATGGCGATCGACGCCGACCTGTCCGCCGGCCTGATCGACGAGAAGACCGCGCGCGAACGCCGCAAGGCGCTGGAAGACGAAAGCGGTTTCTTCGGCGCGATGGACGGCGCCTCCAAGTTCGTGCGCGGCGACGCGGTCGCCGGCATCCTGATCCTGCTGATCAACATCATCGGCGGCCTGATCGTCGGGGTGCTTCAGCACGACATGGACATCGGGGCGGCGGCCCGCAACTACACGCTGCTGACCATCGGCGACGGCCTGGTGGCGCAGATTCCGGCGCTGGTGATCTCGACCGCCGCCGGCCTGGTGGTGACGCGCGTCGGCGAAGACGAGGAAGACATCGGCTCGCAGTTCATCCGCCAGATCTTCGGCAACCCGACCGTCCTCATGCTGACGTCGGGCATCCTCGGCATCCTCGGCCTGATCCCGGGCATGCCGAACTTCGTGTTCCTGCTGCTGTCGGGCCTGATTGGCTGGCTGGCCTGGACCAGCGTGAAGCGCAAGGCCGCGGAGCAGGCCACCGAGGCGGCCAAGGCGCCGGCGGCCGCCGCCGCCCCGGCCGAGGCCCTGGAGGCCTCGTGGGCCGACGTCGCGCCCGTCGACGTGCTCGGCCTGGAAGTCGGCTATCGCCTGATCCCGATGGTGGACAAGGGCCAGGACGGCGACCTGCTCAAGCGCATCCGCGGGCTGCGCAAGAAGTTCGCGCAGGAGATCGGCTTCCTCACCGCGCCGGTGCACATCCGCGACAACCTCGAACTCAAGCCGAACGCCTACCGCATCACGCTGAAGGGCGTCGAGGCCGGCGTCGGCGAGGCCTACCCGGGCATGTTCCTGGCGATCAATCCGGGCCGCGTCACCGGTCAGCTGGCCGGAAATCCGACCACCGATCCGGCCTTCGGACTGCCGGCGGTCTGGATCGAGTCGGCGCAGCGCGACCAGGCGCACGTCTTCGGCTACACCGTGGTCGACGCCGGCACGGTGGTCGCCACGCATCTCAACCACGTGATCCTGTCGCACGCCGCCGAGCTGCTCGGCCGCCAGGAAACGCAGGCGCTGCTCGATCACATCGCCAAGGACGCCCCCAAGCTCATCGAGGACCTGGTGCCCAAGATGCTGTCGCTCTCGGCGGTGCAGCGCGTGCTGCAGAACCTGCTGGAAGAGGGCGTCAACATCCGCGACATGCGCACCATCGTCGAGACGCTGGCCGAGCATGCGCCGCGCACCCAGGACCCGATCGAGCTGACCGCCCAGGTGCGCATCGCGCTGGGCCGGGCGATCGTCCAGCACCTCTATCCGGGCACCGCCGAGATGCAGGTGATGGCGCTCGATCCCGCGCTCGAGCGCATCCTCGCGCAGGCGGTGCAGGGCGGTGCCGGCGGCGAAGCCTCGGGCATCGAGCCCGGCCTGGCCGACACGCTGCTGCGCGAGACGTCGGCGGCGGCGCGCCGGCAGGAGGAAGCCGGGCTGCCGGCGGTCCTGCTGGTGCCGGGCAACCTGCGCTGGCTGCTGTCGCGCTTCCTGCGCCGCGGCGCCCCGAACCTGAAGGTGCTGGCGAATGCCGAAATTCCCGAATCCCGAACGATCCGCGTCAGCACGATCATCGGGGCGAAACCCTGACCGCTTGATACGAAGGTAACGACATGACCGTGAAACGCTATTTTGCCGAGACCGCGCGCGAATGCCTGAAACGTGTGAAGGCGGAGCTCGGCGCCGACGCGGTGGTGATGTCGAACCGGGCCGTCGATGGCGGGGTCGAGATCATGGCGATGTCCTCCGCCAGCCTGAACGCGCTGTCGCAGCAGCCGGCGGCGCGCCCGGCGCCGGCTCCGCGGCCGGAACCCCGCGCCCAGGCCGCGCGGCCGGCAGC
>DASVZD010000212.1:0-3289 GCA_036391815.1 Rhodocyclaceae bacterium | reverse complement strand
CCGGATCGAGGTTGTCGAACTGCGGCACCACGCCGACCCGCTCGCGCGCCTCGCGCGCCCGCGCCGGCACGGGCTCGCCGGCCAGCGTGACGCGGCCGGCACCCGGCGGGGTGAGCCCCAGGCAGCAGCGCAGCGTGGTGGTCTTGCCGGCGCCGTTGGGGCCCAGCAGGCCGAAGCATTCGCCGGGCTTCAGCTCGAAGGAAACCCCGGCCACCACCTCGCGGCCCGAATAGGACTTGCGCAGCGAGTCGACCGAGAGCGGGCTCATGCCTTCCAATTGCCCTCGATGATGCGGCGGATGATGTGCAGCCGGCGATGGAAGAAGTGGTCGGCGCCGGGGATCACGTTGATCGAGACTTCGAGCGGCTCGGCCCACTTCAGCACGTTGGCGAGCGGCACGGTCTCGTCCGCGGAGCCGTGGATGACGATGGTGTCGGGCGCGACCGCCCCGGTCTCGTACTGGCGGTCGCCGCTGATGTAGCCGGCGGCCGTGCCGACCAGCACCAGGCGCCTGGCCGGCGTGCCGGCGTCGGCCAGCTGCTTCGCCAGCCGCGTGACGACATAGGCGCCGAAGGAAAAGCCGGCGAGATAGACGGGCAAGGCTTCGCCGAAGCGCGCCCGGCCGTAGGCGAGGACGGCGGCGAGGTCTTCGGTTTCCGCGTTGCCGGCGTCGAACGCCCCTTCGCTCGCCCCGACGCCGCGGAAGTTCGGCCGCAACGTGGCGCAGCCGAGGTCGCGCATCGCCCGCGCGAGCGTCGTCACCACCTTGTTCTCGGCCGTGCCGCCGAACAGCGGATGCGGGTGCGCGATCAGCGCGACGCCGGCGGGGTTGTCGCGCGGCTCGACGAAGGTTTCGATCTTGCCGGTCGGCCCGTCGAGCAGCAGGCGCTCGTGAAGGCTCATATCTTCAGGCGTTCGACGACTTCGCCTTTGACGAGGTGGCGTTCGATGATCTCGTCGATGTCTTCCTTGTCGACGTAGGTGTACCAGGTGCCTTCCGGGTAGATCACGATCGTCGGGCCTTGCTCGCAGCGGCCCAGGCAGCCGGCCGCGTTGATGCGCACGTTGCCGGCCACCTTGTCGCCCAGCGCCTTGACGCGCTGCTTGGCGTAGTCGCGCATTTCGGCGGCGCCGTGGTTGGCGCAGGCCGGTTCGCCCGGGCCGCGCTGGTTGGTGCAGAAGAAGACGTGGTGCGTGAAGAAGCTCATTGGGGTTCTCGCGTGCGAAAGCGGCATTATCTCGCGATAGCTGTGGTCACGCACCGCGGTTCCTTCGCCGGGCCGGTGGGGTGGCCTGCGGAGCGGAAGTAAAGGAGGAGGCGGACGCCTTATCGCTTTTGTCCGCCGGGGGACATGGAGCGGAGCAGGCTACCCCGGCGGTCCGAGCGCGCTAAGGAGCTAAACGCCCCGTTTAAGCGCCGGATACTTCACCGCATTCTTGACAACCTTGTCGCGCGCCGCGGCGATGAGGTCAATGTCCAGCACGTCGGCAAGCTCGACCAGGTAGATCAGCGTGTCCGCAACCTCGTCGCGGATGGCAGCCAGCTTTTCCGGCGCGGGCTTCATGCTCTCCTCCGGGGTCGCCCACTGGAAATGCTCGACCAGCTCGGCGGCCTCGACGATCATCGCCATGGCGAGGTTCTTCGGCGTGTGGAATGGCCGCCAGTCGCGGGCGGCGGCGAAGTCGCGCAGGGCGTCGCGCAGGGTGGCGAGGTCGGTGATGGCTTGGGTCATGTCCTTCTTTCGATGCGCAGCATCATCAGCCACGGCAGGGCGAGGAAAGGCCACAGCGACGAGATGATCTTCGTCAGGCCGTGAAAGTTGAGGAACTGTCCCGGGTTCCAGGTCTGCCAGGTGTTGGCGAGGTACGGATTGTCGGGCGCGAGGTTGACCAGCACCGTGGCGAACAGCAGCGCCATGGCGGCGAGCGCCTGCTGCGGGCGCGCCGGCAGCAGGGTGGCGATCAGCCAGAACACCAGGCCGGCGATGAAACCGAAGCCGGCGCCGTAGGTGGCCCAGGCGAAGCCATGGTCGGCGCCGAGGCTCAAGGCGAGCACGAAGCTCTTGACCATGAGCGCGACGAGCACCAGGCCGAGCACCGGCAGCCGCAGCGGTGTGCGGCCGAGGCGCGTCGCCAGCAGCGCGACGGCGAGCGTATGCGCGCAAACCGTGGCCGCCTCGGCTTGCGCGAAGCGCTCGGCCGAGTAGTCGAGCGCCGCGGGCAGGTCGAGCAGTTCGCGCAGGTCGCCGTTGCCGAACAGCAGGGTCTCCGGCGTCAGCTGCGTCATCAGCCACAGGCCGAGCACCACCAGGCCCGCGTCCCCCATGCCGCCGTGCAGGAAGAGCTTCATGCGCAGGTCGTGCAGCCGGCCGCCGTCGAGCAGCTGGTAGCCCCAGCGCGCCCCGGCCAGCGCACCCAGTAGCGCGCCAAGCGAGTTGCAGCCGAGGTCGACGTTGGACGGCACGCGGCTCGGCAGGTAGTTCTGCAGCGATTCCATCGCGAAGCTGAGCAGCGCGCCGCCCAGGGTGACGAGCAGCACGGCGCCGAGCCGGCCGAGGCGGCGCTGCCCGGCGGGAACCCAGAGGAAGCCGAGCGGCACGTAGGCGATGACGTTGACGAACAGGTCGAATCCCGTCCAGTGACGCGGCCAGGCGCCGGTCAGGAAGGCGAACGGATCGACGCCGCTGTCGCGCCACCCCGAGAACGGGTGCAGGCTGGCGTAGACCGCCAGCAGGGTGTAGGCCGCGGCGAGGTAGAGGCTGAGGTGGGAGGGCGCCGGCCGCAACGCTCGACGTCGCTCGGTCAGGCGCCGCGTGGCGTGGCGAGCCGTTCGCGCAGGCGGCGCAGCACTTCGGCGGGCGCCAGGCGGGCGGCGTCGAAGTGCGGCAGGTCGATGCCGTCGAGCGTGTTCTTCACCAGCAGGCCGAGGTCGGTGTCGCCTTCCATCAGCAGGCGGCGGCTGAAGAACAGCGTGTCCGGGTCCTCCTCGCGGGCGAGCAGGGCGATGAAGTCCCGGCTTCGTGCGCTGATGGTGAGGTCGGGCTTGGCATTGTCGAAGATCGGCCGGAAGCCGCGCGTCGAATAGGCGAAGCGCAGCGTCAGGCCGGCGTCGGTGACGCGGATGGCGAAGCGCTTGCCGGCGAGGTCGGCCAGCGGCTCGCGCGGAATCATGCGGCCGAGCGCGAGGTTCAGCCCCGTGACAAAGGCGATGCTGGGCGGCAGTTGGGGCAGCCGGTCGCCCAACTTGGCGATGGCCGTCGGCAGGGTGAAATCAGGCAGCTTGAAAGCC
>DASVZD010000211.1:0-6702 GCA_036391815.1 Rhodocyclaceae bacterium | reverse complement strand
CCCTTGCTGCTGCCGCTGGCGCTGCCCACCATGGTGCTGATCGTCGCCAACGGGGCACGCATCGCCGACCAGGGCAACCGGCTGCTGCCCGGCTCGCTGACGCACGGGGTGAAGGGCAACGGGGTGCGCATGCTGCGCCTGGGCGGACTGCATCTCGTCGGCGCATTCGTCTTCATCGGCATCGTCATGCTGTTCGAGCAGGATGGCGTGCAGTTTGCCGATCTCGACAAGGTCGAGGATCCGGAGCTGATCCTGGCGCTGGTGCGCATGCTGCTGCTCGCGATCCCCTTCCTGATGGCTTTCCTGTTCCCCCCCTACCTGGCCGGCTGGGACGGCATACCGGCCGTGAAGTCGCTGTTCTTCAGCTTTGTCGCGTGCATCCGCAATTGGCGTGCGCTGGCCGCCTACCTGGTCGCCGTAGTCGCCCTCGCCGTGGCGCTGCCCGGACTGGTCCTGATACTCGCCGGGCAGGTTGCGCCCGCCGCGCTGCAGGTGGCGCAGGTGGTCATCCGCGTGCTGATGGTCTTCCTGCTGGCGCCCGTGCTGTCGGCCAGCGTCTACGCCAGCTACCGCGACATCTTCCACCCGCCGACCGATGAGCTCGCCTGAGGGTCCGCTGGGCATCCTCGGCGGGACCTTCGATCCCGTGCATCGCGCCCATCTCCATCTGGCGCGGGCAGCCGTGGCGAAGCTGGGGCTGGACGCCGTGCTCTGGATCCCGGCCGGCCTGCCGTCGCACCGCCAACTGCCGCATGCGGCCGCGGCGCATCGGCTCGCCATGGTGGAACTGGCGACGGCCGGCGAGAAGCGCTTCACGGTCGATGCCAGCGAAGTCGATAGCGGCGTGCCGAGCTTCACGGTTCCGACCCTCGAGAGGCTGCGAGGCATTCACGGCGGGCGGCGCCCGCTGGTGCTGCTGACCGGCGCCGACGCCTTCCTCGGGCTGCCGTCCTGGCATCGCTGGCGCGAACTGTTCGAGCTGGCGCACATCGCCGTGGCGGCCCGGCCGGGCGCCGATCTCGACGAGCGCAGGATGGACGCGGAACTGTCCGCCATCTTCCGCGACCGCTACCGCAAGGACCTGGCGGCACTCCGGGCAGGCGCGTCGGGCGCCATCGTGTCGTTCGAGATCGAGCCGGTGAAGCCGGCCGACCTTTCCGCGACCATGGTGCGCGAGCGCCTGCGCACCGATCGCGACGACGACAGGCTCGCTGATTTGCTGCCCTCCGGCGTTCTCGACTATATTCGACGCAACCATCTCTATATCACCTGATCCATGGACGTCCGCAAGCTACAGAAGATCGCCGTCGCCGCTCTCGAAGACATCAAGGGCGAGGACATCGAAGTCATCAACACCACCAAGCTCACCTCGATGTTCGACCGCATCGTGGTGGCGACCGGCAACTCGAACCGCCAGGTCAAGGCGCTGGCGCGCAGCGTCCAGGACAAGGTGCGCGAAGCCGGCGGCGACGTGGTCGGCGTGGAAGGGGAGGACAACGGCGACTGGGTGCTGGTCGACCTCGGCAGCATCGTCGTCCACGTCATGCAGCCCGCCGTGCGCAGCTACTACAACCTCGAGGAGCTCTGGCAGGCGAAGCCGAAGCGCAAGCCCAAGGCCGAGCCGTCGGAGTGAAGCTGATCGTGGCCGCGGTAGGGACGCGCATGCCGGACTGGGTCGACGCCGGCTTCGCCGAATACGCGAAGCGCATGCCGCGCGAAATGCCCCTGCAGCTCATCGAGGTCAAGCCCGAGCCGCGCAGCGGCGGCAAACCCGTGGCAGCAATGACCAGGGCCGAAGCGGAGCGGCTGCGCGCGGCGCTGCCGGCGCGCAGCCGGCGCGTCGTGCTGGACGAGCGCGGCGCCGACGTGACGACGCGCGCGCTCGCCGAAAGGCTGGCCCGCTGGGCCGGGGAAGGCGACGACGTGGTGTTCGTGATCGGCGGGCCGGACGGGCTCGATGCCGAGATCAAGGAACAGGCGGACGAACTGGTGCGCCTGTCCAGCCTGACGCTCCCCCACGGCATGGCGCGCGTGGTGCTGGCCGAGGCGCTGTACCGCGCCGCCAGCCTGATGAAGGGCCACCCCTACCACCGGGAATAGCCGAATGACGATCGAACCTCGCATCTACCTGGCATCGAAGAGTCCGCGCCGGCGCGAGCTCCTGACCCAGATCGGGGTCCGCTTCGACCTGCTGATGTTCCGCACGGCGCCGCGGGAGGATCCGGCCACCGACGAGACCCCGCTGCCCGGCGAAGCCCCGGGCGACTACGCCGGCCGCGTCGCCACGGCAAAGGCGCTGCACGGGGCGGAGCTGATCGCCGCCCGCAAGCTGGTATCGCGGCCGGTGCTCGCGGCCGACACCACGCTCGACGTCGACGGCGAGATCATCGGCAAACCGCGCGACGACGAGGAGGCAGCCGACATCCTGGGCCGGCTGTCGGGACGCACGCACGAAGTCATCACCTCGGTGGCCGTGGCGCACGGCGGCGCCTGCGAGTGCGTCTCCAGCGTCAGTTTGGTGCGCTTCCGGCAGCTCGATGGCGCGGAGATCCGGCGCTACGTCGCCAGCGGGGAACCGCACGACAAGGCGGGCGCCTATGGGCTGCAGGGCCGCGCCGCCGTCTTCGTCGAGGAAGTGCGCGGTTCGCCCTCCGGCGTCGTCGGCCTGCCGCTGTGCGAGACCGCCTTGCTGCTGCGGCGCTTCGGCTACCCCATATGAGCGAGGAATTCCTCATCAACTTCACCCCTCAGGAGACGCGCGTCGCGCTGATCCAGCAGGGCGCCGTGCAGGAACTCCACGTGGAGCGCACCAACGGCCGGGGCATCGTCGGCAACGTCTATTACGGCAAGGTGGTGCGGGTGCTGCCAGGCATGCAGTCGGCCTTCGTGGACGTCGGCATCGAGCGCACGGCCTTCCTCCACGTCGCCGACATCTGGGAGGCGCGGCATAACGGCGGCACCGGCCAGCCAATCGAGAAGATACTCGCCGAGGGCCAGAACATCATGGTCCAGGTGCTGAAGGACCCGATCGGCAGCAAGGGCGCGCGGTTGTCGACGCAGATCTCGCTGGCCGGCCGCCTGCTGGTCTACCTGCCGCAGGAAAAGCACATCGGGATCTCGCAGCGCATCGGCGACGAGGCCGACCGCGAGCGGCTGCGCGGCCGCATCGAGGCCTTGCTGCCGGCGGACGAGAAGGGCGGCTACATCGTGCGCACCGTCGCCGAGGACGCGCGCGACGAGGAGCTGCAAGCCGACATCGCCTACCTGCGGCGATTGTGGACCGAGATCTGCAACCGCATGAAGAACGCCCAGCCGCCGCAGCTGCTGCACCACGACCTGACGCTGGCGCAGCGCGTGCTGCGCGACCTCGTCTCGCGCGACACGGCCCGCATCGTGATCGACTCGCGCGAGAACTTCCAGAAGCTGACCGCCTTCGCCCAGGAATACGTGCCGCAGGTGGCCGCGCTGCTCGACCACTACAACGGCGAACGCCCGCTGTTCGACTTCCACGGAGTGGAGAACGAGATCCAGAAGGCGCTGGCGCGCCGCGTCGACCTCAAGTCGGGCGGCTACCTGATCATCGACCAGACCGAAGCCATGACGACGATCGACGTCAATACCGGCGGCTTCGTCGGCGCGCGCAACTTCGACGACACCATCTTCAAGACCAACCTCGAGGCGGCCCTCACCATCGCCCGGCAGCTGCGCCTGCGCAACCTAGGCGGGATCATCATCGTCGACTTCATCGACATGGAATCCGAGGAACATCGCGCGGCGGTCCTCGCCGAATTCAACAAGGCGCTGGCACGCGACCACACGCGCGTCTCGATCAGCGGCTTCACGCAGCTCGGCCTCGTCGAGATGACCCGCAAGCGCACCCGCGAATCCCTCGCCCACGTGCTGTGCGAGCCCTGCCCGACCTGCGGCGGCCGCGGCGAGGTGAAGACGGCGCAAACCGTCTGCTACGAGATCCTGCGCGAACTGCTGCGCGAGGCGCGCCAGTTCAACGCCCGCGAGTACCGGATCCTGGCCGGACCGGCCGTCATCGACCTGTTCCTCGACGAAGAATCGCAGTCCCTGGCGATGTTGTCGGACTTCATCGCTAAGCCGGTGTCATTGCAGGCCGAGACAAGTTACACCCAGGAGCAGTACGATATTGTTCTTTTGTAACGGATTTTTGTGCCTATAATGGCGCCGCCTTTGACCGTAGGCTCCCGCGAAGAAGGGATGCGCGGTCCCAATTGGAGGGAAAGGACAGCGAATGAAACGGCTTGCCAGCTATGCCCTGTTGGTGGCGTTTTCCGCCTGCGGCCTCGCGCATGCGGAGGACGAGCGTTTCGACATCAAGCGCTTCCAGGTCGAAGGCAACACCCTGCTGCCCCAGGCCGAAGCTGATTCCGTGGTCGCCCCCTTCCTCGGTCCCCAGCGCAACTACGGCGACATCCAGAAGGCGCTGGAGGCGCTCGAGGGCGCGTACCGCTCGCACGGCTACGGCACGGTCCAGGTGTACGTGCCGGAGCAGGAACTCACGCAAGGCGTGGTGCGCCTCGAGGTGACCGAAGGCGTGGTCGGCAAGGTCAACGTCGTCGGCAACAAGTTCTTCAGCAACGAGAACATCCGCACCACGCTGCCCGACCTCAAGGAGGGCGCGGCGCCCAACATGCGCCAGCTGTCCGAGAACATCCAGCTCGCCAACGAGAACCCGGCCAAGCAGGTCGAGGTGACGTTGGGCGTGAGCGAACAGGAAGGCAAGGTCGACGCGAAGGTCAATGTCACCGACGACAATCCGCAGAAGTACCTGATGACGCTCGACGACACCGGCAACGGCGCCACCGGCAAGCATCGCATCGGCTTCGCCTACCAGAACGCCAACGTCGGCAACCGGGACCAGGTCATGACGCTCGCCTATACGACGTCTCCCGACGCGCCCGAGAGCGTCAAGGTCGACATCTACAGCTTCGCCTACCGGGTTCCCTTCTACAGCATCGGCGACAGCCTCGACATCATCTACGGCAAGTCGTCGGTCAATACGCCGAGCGCCCAGGCGACCGGCTTCGCGCTCAACGGCAAGGGCGACGTGTTCGGCTTGCGCTGGAATCACTACTTCGCGCGCCGCGGCGAATACACGTCGAAGCTGATCGCCGGCTTCGACGACAAGTACATCAACACCACCTGCACCATCAACGGCATACCGACCGACATCAATCCGCCCGCGACGGAACCCGTAACTTCGCCTTCGTGCATCCCCTACACGGTGCGGCCGTGGTCGCTGACCTACGCCGGCCAGCGGCAAAGCCCCGGGCAGATCCTCGATTACAGCCTCGGCTACTACCAGAACTGGGCGACCGGCAGCCGCTATCCGTATCGCACGGCAAGCGGCGCCACCGGGGTCGACCGCTACAGCGCGCTCAACCTGGACGGCGATCCGGCCGGGGTCGGGGTGCGGCGCGCGACGCCGGACGACTTCAACTACCTGAAGCTCACCTTCAACTACATGCACGCGATCGCCGACGACTGGGCGGTCCGCGCAGCACTGAATGCGCAGTACACGGGCACGCCGCTGCCGTCGAGCGAACAGTTCAGCATCGCGGGGGCGACCGCGGTGCGCGGCTTCAGCGAGCGCGCCGTGGCCATGGACAAGGGCTTCTTCGTGAATCTCGAGCTGTACTCCCCGGAACTCGCGAACAAGGTCGGTCTTCCGGGCAGCCTCAAGGCGCTCGGCTTCTACGATTTCGGCCGCAGCTACAACTACCTCGGTTCGCGCAACGGCGACCTGGGGATCGGGCCGTTCGAGAAGGCTGGCATCGCCAGCGTGGGCGCGGGCCTGCGCTACGCGATGGGCAAGGACATCAGCGTCCGGCTCGATCTGGCCACCGTGGTTGACGCCGGTCCTGCCGACATCGTCCCCGGCACGACCGCCACCCTGCCGGCCAATACCGAAAGCCGCGGCGACTGGCGCGGCCATTTCGCCGTCCAGCTCGCCTTCTGATCGAGCGATAAGGGCTGCCACGGCCGCCCTTATCGTCCCGCAGCTCGATTAACCGTTCGACAATTGCGGCATTTGCGAGCGGTTTGTGGGGTCCCTCCCCCTAGCATCGCCCCCTGACGTCGGTCCTTGCATCCACTGAGCGCATGGATCGCCCGCATTCGGTCATGTCCGAGTGCCGACTGGGGATCAAACGATGCAAAAACGGAAAGAAAAGAGGCCGCTCGGCCTCAACGCGCGCGCGCGTCTGATGGCGGCGGCCGTCATCGGCTGCTACGCGATGTCGCCCGCCTGGGCCCAGTTGCCGGTCCCGGTCAATGCGACTGATCGCATGTTCCGGTGGGACGGGAACCAGCTCATCGTCACCACCGGCGGCGACCGCGTCATCATCCCCTGGCACTCCTTCAGCATCGGCCCGGGCAACATCGTCCATTTCACCCAGCCTTCCGCCACCAGCGCCGTGCTCAACCGGGTCTCCGGGCCCGATCCTTCGTTCATCTACGGCACGCTCTCCTCCAACGGCCGCGTCTGGCTCATCAACCCCAACGGCATCACCATCGGCCCCGGCGGCATGGTCAACACCGCCGGCTTCATCGCTTCCACGCTCGACGTCTCCAAGGACAACTTCCTCGCCGGCAAGCTGACCTTCGCCAAGGGCGACGTCGCCCGCGACGTCGTCAACCAGGGCACCATCACCAGTCCTTCCGGCGGCTCGG
>DASVZD010000210.1:0-11994 GCA_036391815.1 Rhodocyclaceae bacterium | reverse complement strand
TCCGCGAGGACCTTTACTACCGCCTCAACGTGTTTCCGCTGCGCATCCCGGCGCTGCGCGAGCGGCCCGGCGACATCATCCCGCTGGCCCGGCACTTCCTTGCCGTCCATGGCGCCAGCCTCGGCAAGACGGCCAGGCTTGCCGCGTCCGGCGAGGCAAAACTTGCCGGCCATTCCTGGCCCGGCAACGTTCGCGAGATGGAGAACGCCATCCAGCGTGCGCTGATCGTTGCGCCGGGCGACGTCATCGAAGGTGAGCACCTGCTCCTCGGCACCTCCAATGTTTCCGTGGCAATGGCTGCCGCACCCGAGCCGGCGGCACTGCCCGAGGCGGCACCCGAAGCGGGAGCGCCGGCCCGCGCCGACATTCCGGCCAACATGAAGGATCTCGAGAGGGTGCACATCCTGGAGACGCTGGCCAAAGTGGGCGGCTCCCGCAAGAAGGCGGTCGAAGCTCTGGGCATTTCGGAGCGCACGCTGCGTTACAAGCTCAAGCAGTACAAGGACGAGGGCTACCTCTGACATGCCGGACGGCATGAGGATTGCTATTAAGTTTTCGACTACAATTGTCGTAACGTAATTCAGGGTGATTGCCAGGGCCTGACCATGTCGATCGATACGCGAAACGTCGAACAAATGCTATCCGAGCTGCGCTCGGCGGCGTCTGTCGCGCAGGGCAAGGCGCCGCAGTCCGGCCAGGCGGCCGGCGGCGCGGATTTTTCGCAAGTCCTCAAGTCCGCCATCGACCAGGTCAGCCAGGCCCAGCAGCAAGCCCATCAGATGAGCGAGAACTTCGCCTCCGGCCAGGACAACGTCAACCTGCAGGACGTGATGATCAACCTGCAGAAGGCCAACCTGTCCTTCCAGCAGATGGTGCAGGTCCGCAACAAGCTGGTCACCGCCTACCAGAACATCATGAACATGCCCGTCTGACGGGCTGTTCGCTTGATCCCCTTGCGTTTCCCCTGCCTCTTCGGCATCGCGCTGCTGTTTGCCGCTCCGGCCTGCCTGGCCGACGGCGTGGCGGTGGGAAACCCCTCGGCCTTGCGCAATCTGGTTCCGGCCCAGCAGCTGGAGCGGCAGGCAGCGGTCGAGTACGACCAGATGAAGCAGCAGGCGCGCGCCCGCCATGCCCTGGCGCCGGAGAGCTACCCGCAGCTGCGGCGCCTGCGCGGCATTGCCCAGCGGCTTATCCCGTTCGCGGCGCGCTGGAATCCGCGCGCCGCGCAATGGGCGTGGGAGGTCAACCTGATCGGCTCGAAGCAGGTCAATGCCTTTTGCATGCCGGGCGGGAAGATCGCCGTCTATACGGGAATCCTGGACACGCTGAAGCTGTCCGATGATGAAGTGGCCATGGTGGTGGGACACGAGATCGCCCACGCCTTGCGCGAGCATGCGCGCGAGCGCATCGCCAAGGGCGAGATCACCCAGCTCGGCGCCACGCTGCTCGGCCAGGTCATCGGCGGGGGCAAGTACTCGGGGGCGTTCGACTTCGGCGGGCGGCTGCTGACGCTCAAGTTCTCGCGCGACGACGAGACCGAAGCGGACGTGGTCGGCCTCGACCTGGCGGCGCGCGCCGGCTATGACCCGCGAGCCGCCGTCACCCTGTGGCAGAAGATGATGGCGGCCAATCGCGGCGCGCCGCCGCAGTGGCTGTCCACCCACCCGTCCGGAACCCATCGCATCGAGGAGATCGAGCGGCGCCTGCCCGAGGTGCTGCCGCTCTACGAGCAGGCGAAGGGCGGCGTCGTTCGGCGCTAGAGCAGGCCGCTTTCGCGCGCCTTGCGTTCGCGCTCGACCTTCATGATGTAGCGCTGTATCAGGGTCAGGGCGAGCCCGCTCGGCTTCACGAACTCGCAGCCCGCCCGCGTGATGCGGGCGCCGCTGCGCAACTCGACCTCGAACACGTTGCGCACGGCGAGCGTCATGGTGATGGCGCCGATCTCGGGCAGCTCGATGACGCAGTCGCGGAATTCCATGCCCGACTCGAAAGTCGTGTCCTTCGGCACCGTCATCGCCAGTCCGCCGCCGCTGATGTCGACCACGTTGGTCGCGAGCGACTGGACGTTGCCCTCCGCATCGGCGATCGGCATGGAGCACTTGAGCGGGCGCGTGACGGGCATCGCGAGGCGGAAGAAATCGCGCCGCTGCAGCCGCAGCACGGAAGCGGGAAACGGGGCGCGGAAGGCCGGCTGGCCTTCGAAGGTGGCTGGCGTCAGGCGTCCCAGCTCGAACTGTACGCGCACCTTTTCCTGGCTCGCCACGCAGAACACCTTCTCCGCATCGACGACCTTGCGGTTGGCGTTCTTGTCGGCGCCGAGATCGAGGATGACGTTCTCCTCGTCGACGTCGACCAGCGAGGTGAGGATCATTTCCCGGCCGGAATCGAAGAACACCGTCACCAGGGAAACGTCGTCCTTCAGCTTGCGCAGCACGGCCAGCATGTCCTTCTTGCCGTAGAGGACGAACTTGGCGAAGTTCTTCGGTTCGACCAGCGAGGAGGCCTGCCCGGCGGGCAGGTTGGCACTCGAGTCGTCGTTCGGGATCTCTGCCATCCCGATATTCTAACCCTGGCCCGGCTCCTCGCTAGACCGGCGGCGGGCCCGCTTCGCCCATTTGTTCCACGCGGTAGAGCCAGGCCAGCAGCTCGGCCACCGCCACGTAGAGCTGGGGCGGGATATGGTCGTCCAGGTCGACCTGGGACAGCAGGGCGACGAGTTCGGGCGACTGATGGACGTAGATGCCGTGTTCGCGCGCACGCCGGATGATCTCCTCCGCGATGAGGCCGCGGCCCTTGGCGATGACCTTCGGCGCGGCGTCGCCCTGCGCGTATGCCAGCGCGACGGCCAGCGACTGCTCGTCCTTATTCGGCGGACTCATGCTTCACCGTGAAGGACAGCAGCGGGACGCCGGCGGCTTCGAGCGCTGCCGCCAGCTCCGGCGCGGCTTCCTGCAAATCGGCGGCGGTGGCGCCGATCGGGGTGGCGATGGACATGCGTACCCCATCCGGAGTCAGCAGCAGGGACGCATCCACATGCCCGAGCCTCGGCGTGTCGAGCCGCAGGCGCGTGCGCCAGTGCGTCTGCTCCTCGCCGGCGTCGGCCGCTGCTCGCTGTTCATCCTCGCGCACGATTTCCCATTCGAGCGGCTGGTTGGGCCAGGCTTCGCCGTGCCATACCAGGCGCAGCGTCGCGACGGCGTCGAGCTGCTGCTGCACGATGGGGCGCAGCTCCTGGGGAACGGCGTGCGCGAGCGACGAAGACTGGCTTTGCACGGCCGCGCCTTCGGTCTTCTCCTCCTTGCCGAACAGCGTCTGCAGCAGCGAGGGCGGGGCGGGGCGCCGCTCCGCCACAGCCGGTTCTTCCGGCGAGTTGGTGCCGCCGGGCTGGCTATGTCGGGCCAGCGTGGCGGCCTGGGGCGTCAAGGCCTGGGGCTCCAGCAGCAGCTGCTCGATCGGCCGCTGCCCGGCAACCCATTGCGCCTGGTGTGCTTCGTAGAACACGCCGCTTTGGGCGACGGCCTTGGCCAGGGCGGGGGCGAGATCGCTGCCGCGCACGGGCGGCTGCTCCAGCAGCGGCTGGCCCCGGTTCAGCGGAGCCGGCTGGGGCGTCTCGCCCTCGGAGGGAAGCAGGCTGCCGATGAGCTGGGCGGCAGGACTGAGCGTCGCATGCGGGTAGGCTTCGGCAAGCGCCTGCTGCTGCGCCGGCTGCCCCGCCAGTTGCGCGACGAAGGCGCGCGGCGTGCGGTCGATGACGACGAGTTCCAGCGTGTCGCCGGGCTTTGCCCCCTCGGGCAACTGGAGCGTTACGAACTTGCCCGCAACCAGCGCCTTGTAGGTGTTCTGTGGCAGCGTCTCCTGGATGCGTGCCGTGAAGGCCTGGCCGATCTGCAACTCGGGCAGGTCGGCGGGAATCTCGGGAAGCGGACCGACCGGCTGTGCCGGCGTGGGCAGGTCGGTCTGCAGGCGCAGGCGTACCCCGGCGTCGGGCGGGATCAGCGCCATGCGGGAACTCCCGGAGGATCAGCCGGCGTGGTGGCGCGCATGGCCACCCTAGGTCAAAAAGCGGGATTGCCGAACCGGGTTGTGTTTGGGCCGTACGCCTGCTCGATCCGGCGCCGCTTGTTGGCGTCATCCAGATATTGGCGTACATGCTCCATCCACGGCTCGGTATGACGGCGAATCTCGGCGTCGTCATCCAGGATGCGCTGGATGAGCGCGGCCTTCATCCGGCGTTCCGGCTCGGTGAGCTTGTCGTTGTCGTCGTCGGTCATCAGCGCGTTCCGCAATTCGGTGACGCACTTCTCGAGGGCAATGAGGCGCTGCCAATCCTGCGCGCGCGCCGCCTCGACCATCTGCGCCGACAGCGCTCCGATTTCTTCGTAGCGTTTGATCTGGGAGGACATCGATGCCATCGTAAGCGCTACTCCAGTCAGCGGTTCGCGGAAAGAACGGCGGGATCGTTGGCTATTTCTTCCCAGCCGCTCTTGAGCTCGCGCAGCAGGTTCGACACCTCGACGAGCGCTGCCTTGTCGTTGTTCATGTTGGCGAACAGCAGGCGCCTGATCATGTAGTCGTAGAGCGCATAAAGCTTGTCGGACAGGTCGCCGCCCGCTTCCATGTTCAGGCTGGCTTTCAGTCCCTGCGCGATGATGTCGATCGCCTTCGAGATCGCCTTGCCCTTCTCGGGGATGTTCTTGTCGTCGATGTAGCGCTGGGCATGGGCGATCGACAGCAGGGCGCCCTCGAACAGCATCAGGACCAGCTTGTGCGGCGAAACCTCCTCGATCTGGCTCTGCAATTCGACCGAGCGGTAGGCGTCGGAAGGGGTCATCCTGAACATGCGGGCGTTCCTTGGTTACTTGGTGGTGCTGCTGGTGCCGTTGAGGGCCGCCAGCTGTTGAGTCAGGTAAGAACTGGTTGCGTTCCAGCTCGAAACGAAACTGTCCATGGCCGAGAATTGCGCCTGGTAGTTGGCCTGAACCTGGGTGAGGCGTGTCTGGAGCGCCGTTTCCTGGCTCTGCACGTCCGTGATTTGGTTGTTGATGCCGTCGGTGCTGGTGGTCAGGATGCCGTTCTGGTCGTCCATGATGCTGGTCATGATCGATTCCAGGCCGGCGGCGAGGCCGTTCTTGTTGCCCTGATAACCGCCGGCGATCAGTTGTTGGACGGCGGTCGGATCCGAGGCAATCGCGCTGCTCAGCTGCCCCGTGTTGAACTGCAGCGTTCCGTCCCGCTGCACGGTGACGCCGAGGTCCGTCAGCGTCTTGATGCTCGACGATTCGGTGAACACCGAAATGTTCAGCATCTGCGAGAGCGCGTCCTGGAGCCCGCGCGCGCCGCTGTCGCCCGTCAGGATTGCCGCTTGTTGCGTCGTCGCGTTGTAGGCCGACAGGGTCCGGACCTGCTGCGCAGCGGTGTTGTATGCGGTGACGAAATTCTGGATGGCGGTCTGGATGCCGGAGGTGTCCTTGGCGACCGTCAAGTTGGTCGAGCCCAGCTTCGTGAGGTTCATCGTGACGCCGGTGAGCGCGTCCGAGAACGTGTTGGCCGCGCGGTAGATGTCCAGGTTGTTGATCTGGATATGGGCGTCCTGCGCCTGCATCGTCACCGTGTATTCGTTGCCCGAGCCTGCCGTCTGTGCCGGATCGTAGGCCAGCTGCCCGAGCCCCGTATTGTTAGTGATCGGGGCCCCGGTGCTGTCGTAGGTCAGGATCCTCATGCTCTGGTTGGCGCCCGTCTGGTTGGACGAGATCATCAACTTGTACTGGGAGCCCGCACTGCCGCCGACGTCGACGATGCGCGCCGTCACGCCGGCATTCGCATTGTTGATGGCATCCCGTATCGCACCCAGGGAAGAGCCGGCACCGATCGTGACGGTGACCGGAGTCGGACTGTTGGCGACGAAGCCGCTCGCGGCCCCGCCGCTGGTGAACGTGCCCAGCTCGATCGTCATCGTTCCCGACGTCGCGGTCATGCTGCTGGTCATGTCGGCGAAGCCGGACGAGGCGATGGTTTCCGCCTGTGCCAGGCCCAGGACGTTCATGCTGTAGACGCCGGGCGTCGCGGCGGTGTTCGCACTGGCCGACATGATGCTCGGATCGGACGCCGTGGCCGTCACGTTCTTGAAAAGCAGGGGCGAGTTGAGGGCATCGACCGCCGTCTGCACGGAAGAGAACGCGCCCTTCAGCGTGCCAAAGGCAGTCAGTTTCGCCTGGAAGCTGGCCTCCTTGGTCTTCAGGTTGTTGAGCGGTTGCTGCTCGACGGCCATCAGCTTCGTGATGATGCCGTTGACGTCGATGCCGGAACCGATGCCCGCCGCACTGATGGTGCCAGTAGTGCTCATGGTAGCCCTTTCAAGATTCAGCTCCCCGCCATGTAGTTTACGGCGGAATACGGGAAACCTGTAGCAAAAAAAAGGCCTGCGGAACGCAGGCCCTTGGATTTCCGAACTTACTGTGCTTCAAGCCTCTTGTCGCAACAGTAGCCCTTTTGCGCGGTCCATCGCCTTGGCGATGTCGATCAGTTCCTGAGCAGGTATCTGGCGGATGACGTTGCCGGTCTGGCTGTCCACTACCCTTACCACCGTCTGCTTGGTGTCGCTGTCGATGGAGAACTGCAAGTCTCGTGACGTCATCGTTGCCATGGACTGCTTGATCTCCTTTACAGCTTGTTCGACCGCTTGTTTGCTCGGGGGCGATTGCTGAGACACGGCTGCTGCGGGCGTCTGGGCAGCACCTGGCGCCGCGGCGCGCGGGGCGGTGTCGCCCCCTTGCGTCGGCGACACGTTGGCGCTGCTGACGCTGCCCAACGATGTGATTGCCATGTCTTTACTCCTTCGCTTGGACAAACACCCGGCGGAACGGATTCCGCCGGGTGCGCTTACGCTGCCGTACTACCCTCGGATATTACTTGAGGAGGGACAGCACTTGCTGCGGCAGCGCGTTGGCTTGCGCGACCATCGCCAGGCCGGCCTGCTGCAGCACCTGCGCACGGCTCATGCTCGAGGTCTCCGAGGCGAAGTCCGCGTCCTGAATCCGCGATCGCGAGGCCGACAGGTTTTCGGAGGTCGCCTGCAGGTTCTGGATCGAGGTCGTGAAGCGGGACTGCAAGGCGCCGTAGCGGGCGCGCTGGGCGCTGATCACCGAGAGCGCCTGGTCGGCGATCGCCAGGGTACGGGCCGCCGAATCGACCGTGCTGACGTCCATGTTGGCGGCGGTCTGCAGCTGGCCGGCTTGGGCGGTGCCGCTGATCATGAAGCCCTTGGAGGTCGCGCCGGACGCGCCGTTGGTGTCGGTGACGGAGAACGACTTGCTGGAATCCAGGACCAGGTGACCGGTGATCCAGTAGCCGCTGGTGGTGGTGCCTTGCCAAGCGCCGCTCGAATTCACGGCGGAGGTCAGGACACCGGACGAGGTCGAGCTGGCGCCGGCCTTCGTGCTCGAGCTGCCATCGACAGCGGTCATGTCCTCGACCGCGATCGTGCCCTGGGCCGCTGCGCCGGTGGAGGTCTGGTTGCTGATGCGCAGGTCCTTGCCCGCTTCGCTGGTGATCACCAGGCCGTACTCGTTGTTGTCGGTCTTGACGACCTTGGCCGTGAAGCCGGTCTTGCCGGCGGCGTCGTTGAAGGCCTGCGCGGCGGTGTTCAGCTGGTCAGCGGAGCTGACGGACGAACCGGAGGCGGAACCGCCGGTCGTGAAGGACACCGTGGTGTAGCCCTGGGTCGGCGCGGCGCCGGTTGCGCTCGCCGTGTCGGTCGAGAGGTAGAACGTGTAGGTGGTGTTCTGGTAGAAGCCGCTGGCGCCGGCATGCGCGTCGTCGGCACCGAGCACGAACTGGGTGATGGCGGAGGCCTGGACGCCCGTACCGGCTTGGTTGATGGCGGCGGCGACGTCGGCGGCGGAGGAGCCGGCCGTGTAGCTGATCGTCTTGGAACCGGTAGCGGTGTTGATCGTGACGGAGCCCGAAGCGATCGTGGAGGCATCGCCGCCCGAGATGTGCAGGGAATCGGCACCCGCGGTAGCGCCCTGGGTCAGGTCGCCGGCGCCGGTCTGGCTCTGCGCGGCCATGCTGCCGACGCGGTAGTTGCCGTAGGCGTTGGTCTGGAAGTTGCCGGACGTGGCGACGATGGTCTGGTTGGCGTTGGCGCCGACCTGGAAGCTGGCGGCGGTGAAGGAGCCGTCGAGCAGGTTGGTGCCGTTGAACTGGGTGGTCGTGGCGACGCGCTGCAATTCCTGCGTGAGCTGCTGGACTTCGGAGTTCAGCGCGGCACGGTCATCGGAGGAGTTCGTCGCGTTCATCGACTGGACGGCCAGCTGGCGGATACGCTGCAGCATGTCGCCGGCGGAGGAAAGCGCGCCTTCCGCGGTCTGCGCCAGGGAGATGCCGTCGTTGGCGTTGCGGGTGGCCTGGTCGAGGCCGTTGATCTGGGACGTGAAGCGCGACGCAATGGCGAGACCCGCCGCGTCGTCCTTGGCGCTGTTGATGCGCAGGCCGGAGGACAGGCGCTGCAGGGAGGTTTGCAGCGAGGACTGGGACGATGCCAAGTTGCGCTGTGCGTTCAGCGACGAGACGTTGGTATTGATATAAAGCGACATGGTTATCTCCAAAAAATCAGCACGTTATCTCAGGCCCTGTCTTCCCTCTGGGCTGCGAGGAATCGAGCCGAGTTGGGGCTCTTGGAGTGGGTTATCGGACGGATCGGCAGGAACTTTAGTAAAACAATGAAAAAAGCCCGGGCGACTCGCGTCGCCCGGGCCTTCCCGTTGTTTTTGCTAAGAAATCTACTTCAGGAGCTGGAGGACCTGCTGGGGCAGGGCGTTGGCCTGGGAGACCATCGCCAGGCCTGCCTGTTGCAGCACCTGGGCCCGGCTCAGGCTGGCCGTTTCCGCCGCGAAGTCCGCATCCTGTATTCGGGATCGGGATGCCGTCAGGTTCTCGGATGTCGCCTGCAGGTTCTGGATGGTGGTCGTGAAGCGGGACTGCAAGGCGCCGTAGCGGGCGCGCTGGCCGCTGATCGCGGAAAGCGCCGAGTCTGCCATGGCCAGGGTACGTGCCGCCGCATCCACGGTGCTGACGTCGAGGCTGGCGACTTCCTGCAGTTGCGCGGACAGCGGAACGGAGCCGGAGACCAAGAAGTTGGCGGACGAGCCCGAAGCGGTGGCCGAGAAGGACTTGTCGGAGTCGAGGATCAGTTGACCGGTGATCCAGTAACCGGAGCCTGCCGACCAGGCGCCCGAACCCGATGTGCCCGGATCGGATTTCAGCACCGTTCCGGTTGCCGCGGCCGTGTTCGCGTTTCCGTCGATGACCGAGGTGTCCTCCATCTTGACGGCGCCGGAGGATGCGTTGTCGATCCGCACATCCTGGCCGGTCTCGCTGGTGATCTGCAATCCGTAGGCGCCGTTGTCGGTCCGGACGATCTTGGCCGTGAAGCCTGTCTTGCCGGCCGCATCGTTGAAGGCCTGCGCGGCGGTGTTCAACTGCTCCATCGAGTTGATCGGCGTGCCGCTGGTCGTTCCGCCCGTGGTGAAGGAGATGATCGAGTAGCCGGCCGTGGGAGCTGCGCCGCTGACCGTTGGATTGGTGGTATCGGTGGACAGGAAGAACGTATAGCTGGTGTTCTGATAGAAGCCGCTCGCGCCCGCAACACCTGCCCCCGAAGCCTTTGCCGAGGCGTCGTCGGCGCCGAGAACGAAGCTGGTGACCGCCGAAGCGCGCACGCCGGTGCCTGCCTGGTTGATGGCGGCCGCCAACTGGTTGGCCGATTCTCCCGCGCCGTACGGAATGATCGTCGAGCCGTTCGCCGTGTTCAGGGTCAGCGTGCCGGACGCGACATGCGAGCCGTCTCCGCCGCTGACCTGCATCAGTGCGGCGCCAGCCGTCGAGCCCTGGGTCAGGTCGCCGTAGCCGGCCTGGCTGGACGCGGCGAGACCGCCGATCCGGTAGTTGCCGTAGGCGTTCGTCTGGAAGTTGCCGGACGTCAGGATGATGGTCTGGTTGGCATTCGCGCCGACCTGGAACTGCGCTGCCCCGAACGAGCCGTCGAGCAGTTTCTGGCCGTTGAATTCCGTCGTCACCGCAACCCGCTGCAATTCCTGCGTCAGCTGCTGAACTTCGGAGTTCAGTGCGGCACGGTCGTCCGAGGAGTTGGTGGCGTTCATCGACTGGACGGCCAGCTGGCGAATCCGCTGCAGGATGTCGCCGGCGGACTGCAGCGCGCCTTCGCCCGTCTGCGACAGCGAGATGCCGTCGTTGGCGTTGCGCACCGCCTGGTCGAGGCCGTTGATCTGCGCGGACATGCGCTGCGCAATCGCAAGACCCGCGGCATCGTCCTTCGCGCTGTTGATCCGCAGGCCGGATGACAGGCGCTGAAGCGCCGATGACAAATCACCCTGTGTGCGGTTCATGTTGCGCTGAGCATTCAGCGACGCGATGTTGGTATTGATGATTTGCGGCATGGCGTTTCCTCTCCTATTGCTGCTTAACCGTAGAAGCAGTCACAATGGGAAATGACTGTTTGCGGTCGTTAGAGCAATGGGTGTGCCAGCTGCGCGAACGGGTGGAAATGGCGGTGGTTTTGCGCGCTATTCCATGCGCGGCGGCAAGGATGCGCCGCCGCGCCCAAACTATTGCCGCGTCCGCGGCAATTATTGCCTTACCAGTCGTTCCATGCCGCAAGCCAGGTGTTCAAGCGCTTGTCCAGCATCCAGTTCTCTCGTATGACTTGACGCAAGGCGTCGCCGCGCCGGGCGGTCTCGTCGAGATCGTTGATGTGATCGCGGATGGCGGCGACCCAATCCTTGAAGCGGTTCTTGACGAGCGTGACCGGGAAGCCGTCCTGATACGGAGTGAAATTGGTGGCGACCACCGGATAGCCGAGCACGCCGTATTCGAGGATGCGCAGGTTGCTCTTGCACTCGTTGAACTTGTTGTGCTCGAGCGGAGCGACGGCGAGGTCGAGGTTCAGCGCCGCCAATCGCGCGGGGTAGAGGCTGATGTCCGCGCCGGCATGGAATTCCGCGATATAGGGGCGGATGGCGTCGGGACACATGCCCATGAAGATCCAATCCACCTCGCCGGCGAGTTCCTTGATGACATCTACGATCACCGCCAGGTCGCCGTCATGGCTGACGCCGCCCGCCCAGCCGACCCGGGGCTTGGCCGACGTGCGGCGCTGCGGCTGCAGGCCATCCCAGAACGGCGGGAACAGCGCGTTCGGCACGACGCGGACATCGGCCGCCATCCCCCGGAAGTACTCCGCCAGCGGTTCGGTGGACGCCGTCACGCGGTCGACCACGGCGGCCGCCATGCGCAGCCGCGCGCCGATGTCCTTGAAGATGTCCTTCTTGTGCACGCTGCGGTAGGGCACGGCCGTCAGCAGGTCGTCGAAATCCATCACCAGCTTGCAGTCCAGGATCTTCCTGTAGCGCTCCAGCGTCTTCAACTGTTCGTCATTGACCTGCCGCTGGCTGAACAGCGTGTCGATTTCCAGTTGCCGGTAGGTCGCCACCGGCGGATAGCCGCTGCAGACCCGGGAGCGCGTGCTGCCTGTCGAGTGCGAAAAGATGCTCGGATGGATGATGCGATAGAACCCGGAACCCTGCCGGTCCGCCGGCATCGCCAGGAGATTGGGGATCGGCTTCCAGCTCACCGGGTCGTTCGCCAGGGCGATATTGACGTTGATCTGGAACTGCGTGGAATAGAGCGCGAGATTCTGGTTGTAGGCCGGGTCCCTGGCGATGACATCCGGCCAGCGCCGATACATCTCGTCCTGCTCCGCCGCGAAGCGGCGCAGCTTGTCCTCCTTCTTCTTCGTCTCGACGTTGCTGTTCTGGCTCGCGGAACCCTCGTGGAGCAGGATCGCGTAAGGCGTCCAGACGACGTTGTAGCCGAGTTCCCGGATCTTGAGGCACAGGTCGATGTCGCTGTAGGAGACCTTCAGCGCGACATCGTCGAGCCCGCCCACCTGGTCGAACAACGACTTCCGCACCAGCA
>DASVZD010000209.1:0-6230 GCA_036391815.1 Rhodocyclaceae bacterium | reverse complement strand
GGAAGCGACGCCTTTGCAGGAATTCGGGAAGCGCAGCGAGCATATGCAGCATATCGCGGCCCTTCTCCAGGCGAAGCCATAGCGCAAGTGCGGACGAGCGCGTCTCCCGGCTGATGGCGAAACAAGTGTTGTTCGCCTGCCTCATGCTGGGCACCGGCATCGGTATCCCCGTCATGGCGGCGCTAAGCGCGGCCGTCGGCGCGAAGTACGGAAGCCCCGCGTTCGCCTCCTGCATTCTGTTTCTGGTCGCACTGACTGTTTCGATTGCTTTCCTTTTCGCCGTGGAGGGAGGGCCAAGGCCATTTCCGAGGACGTGGCTGCCCTTCTATTTCTACTTGGGCGGCGTGTTCGTCGCCTTCTACGTCTTGAGCGTGACCTGGGTAGCGCCGCAATTCGGCGTCGGCAACGCTGTGGCGTTCGTGCTTCTGGGCCAGCTCATATCCATGGCGGCCATCGACCATTTCGGCTGGCTGGGCGCGCCAACGCATGGCATCACGTTGCAGCGGCTCACCGGTCTCGTTCTGATGGCGGCCGGGGTCTTTATGGCGGTACGCCGCGGCTGATGCAATAACGGCTGCCGGCCGATCGCAGAACTGCCCCCCCGTTCAGACAGGACGCGTCCTGTCGTTCGCCGCCGATCAGCGGCTGGCGCAACTCCCCACCGCAACCTCGCCGCGCCGCCCGCACGGCGTGCGGGCGCCGTGCGCCGGATGCGGCGTGCCGTCGCCGTCCATGTCGGCCTCGACCGTGTCCCAGGCGACCACGCCGCGCTTGTCGAGCGTCAGGCGCAGCAGCCAGCCGCGCCTGGCGTCCGGCTGCTCGAAGCCGTCGAACACGAAGTTGCCGAGGCTGTAGACGATCGGCTTGCCCTGGTAGACCTCGGCGCCCTGCGTGACGTGCGGGTGGCCGCCCACCACCGCATCGGCGCCGGCATCGATCATCAGCCGCGCCAGGGTGCGCTGGCGCTCGTCGGGCAGCGGCTCGCGCTCCCAGCCCCAGTGCATGAACGGGATGACCAGATCGGCGCCGGCGGCGCGCGCGGCGCGGATGTCGGCGACCACCTCGCTGTCCTCGCTCCAGGCGACGCCGGGCGCGTCGGCGCCGGCCTCGAACACGCGCGGCTTGAATTCGTCGTAGCCGAGCACGGCGACGCGCAGGCCGTTCTTCTCGATCCACAGCGGCGCGTGCGCGGCCGCCAGATTGCGGCCGCCGCCGAAGTGGCCGATGCCGGCCGCGTCGAGCAGCTGCAGCGTCTGCAGGAAGGCGTCCTTGCCGTAGTCTCCCGAGTGGTTGTTGGCGAGCGCCACGGCGTCGAAGCGGCCCTCGAGCACGCGCAGCACGCCGGGCGCGGCGCGGAACGAGTAGATCTTGCGCTCCATCGGCTGGCCCACCGTGGCGACCGGGCATTCGAGGTTGCCGATGCGGAAGTCCGCGTCCGCCAGGATGGCGGCAAACGGCGCCAGCGGGTCGCCCCCGGCGGCCACGGTGCGGCCCGGCCCGTCGTCGAGCATGACGTCGCCGGCGAACACCAGCCGCAGCTGGCCGGCCTGCGCGGCGAGCGCAAGCGTCGCCGCCGCGGCGAAGGCGGCCAGCCGCTTCATCGCGCCGCCTCGCCGCCTTCCATGCGGCACCAGTATTCGAGCTCGCCGTCGCGCACCGGCTCATAGACGAAATGCTGTCCGGTGAAGCCGAAGCGCGCGCCCTTCGCCGGCGGCGGCGGATACGGATAGACGGCCTCGTGGAGCGGCACCGCGCCTTCGTCGCGGTCGGCGTAGACGTAGACCTTGATGGCGGCCAGGTCGGCCGGCTCCTTCTGGAACACCACGCGGAACTGGAAGTAGGAACCGACCGGGATCGCCTTCACCGCGTAGGGCGAGGCGACCGGGGAGGCGGCGAGGTCATGCGTCTCGCCGCCGTAGGTGTAGCGGCACACCGCCTGCTCCGCCGCGGCCGCCGCGCCGGACAGCAGCGCGACGAGCGCCAGCGCCGCCCGCATCCACGGCACGGGGAATCAGGCCTGGGGCGACGACGAGGAGTCCCGCTTCCTCGTCATCAGGATGAAGAGCGCATAGGCCAGCCAGGAGAAGAGGCTGGTCAGCACGAACCACAGCACCTTCCTGCCGCCGCTGACGCGCTTCGACCAGATGACGAACAGCGGCGGCAGCGACAGCACGATGAGGAAGATCCACTCCAGCAGGCCCATCGACATGGCCTGCGCCATCAGCATATCGGGCGACACGGTTCCCCTCCTTCGAGCGTTTAGCAGGGATAATACGACACAAGGAGTATCGAGACATGAACGACAATCGCATGGCGGGCCGCGGCTGATGGAGGCTTTCCTGGTGTCCACCGGCATCGTCGCCCTGGCCGAGATCGGCGACAAGACGCAGCTGCTCTCGCTGGTGCTGGCGGCGCGCTACCGCAAGCCCTGGCCGATCGTCGCCGGCATCCTGGCGGCGACGCTGGCCAACCACTTCCTGGCCGGCGCCGTCGGCGCCTGGCTCACCACGGTGATCGGCAAGGACCTGCTGCGCTGGATTCTCGGCGGCTCCTTCCTCGCCATGGCGGCCTGGATCATGGTGCCCGACAAGCTCGACGACACCGAGGCGGCGGAAGCGCGCTACGGCGTGTTCGCCGCCACGGTGGTCGCCTTCTTCCTCGCCGAGATGGGCGACAAGACGCAGGTGGCGACGGTCGCCCTGGCGGCGCAGTACCAATCGCTCGTCAGCGTGGTGATGGGCACCACGCTGGGCATGATGATCGCCAACGTGCCGGCGGTGCTGCTCGGCGACAAGGCCGCCAAGCGCCTGCCGCTCCGGCTGGTGCACGGCATCGCGGCGGCGATCTTCGCGGCGCTCGGCGTGCTGGCGCTGCTCAACGTCGGCGGGGCGATGTGATGGCCGCCGAGGAGGAAGACCTCTCGCCCTGGACGCATCCGCACATCTTCGAGGAGGCCAACGCGGCGGCCGAGCGCGGCACGCGGCGGGTGATGGCCATCACCGCCGTGATGATGGTGGTCGAGATCGTCGCCGGCTGGTGGTACAACTCGATGGCGCTGCTGGCGGACGGCTGGCACATGAGCTCGCACGCGCTGGCCATCGGGCTGGCGGCGGTGGCCTACATGGCCTCGCGGCGCTACGCGCGCGACCCGCGCTTCGCCTTCGGCACCTGGAAGATCGAGGTGCTGGCGGGCTTCACCAGCGCGCTGTTCCTGATCGGCATCGCGGCCTGGATGGTGTTCGGCTCGGTCGAGCGGCTCTACGACCCGCAGCCGATCCATTTCCTCGAGGCCATGGTGATCGCCGCCATCGGCCTGGTGGTCAACATCGTCTGCGCGCTGATCCTCGGCCACGCGCACGAGCATGGGCACGATCACGGCCACCCTCACGACCACGCTCACGCGCCGGACCACGACCACCCGCATCACCACGACCTCAACCTGCGCGCCGCCTACGTCCACGTGCTGGCCGACGCCGCCACCTCGGTGCTCGCCATCCTGGCGCTGGCCGGCGGCATGGCCTTCGGCTGGTCGCGGCTCGACCCGATCATGGGCATCGTCGGCGCCGTCATCGTCGCGCTGTGGGCGCGCAGCCTGATCCGCGACACCGGCCGCATCCTGCTCGACTGCGAGATGGACCACCCGGTCACCGACGAGATACGCGAAGCCCTGCGCGCCGCGCCCTGGGGCGGCGCCGTGCGCATCGCGGACCTGCATGTCTGGCGCGTCGGCAAGCGGCGCTACGCCTGCATCCTCGGGCTGGTGACGCCCGACCCCGGCCTGACGCCGGACGCCGTGCGCGCGGCCCTGGCGGTGCACGAGGAGCTGGTGCACGTCACGGTCGAGATCAACCGGCGCTGACCGGGCCGGTTGACTAGAATAAGACCTCACCCGCAGCATGGCGGGTGGGGGAGACAACAATGACGCCTGCCGGGGCCAAGAAATCCGCACTGCGCCGTCTTGCCTGCGCCTGCGCGGCCGCGGCAGCCGCCCTCGCCGTCCTGCCGGCGCCCGCCGCGGCAGAGACGAACCGCGGCAAGGCGGGCGGCTGGAGCTACGCCAGGGCCGCCGAACCGTACCGCGGCGTCACCATCACCGCCTCCTTCATGCCGCGCCCCGGCTACGAGGCCGCCATTGCCCTGATACCCGAGTTCGAGCGGCTCACCGGCATCCGCGTGAAGTGGGAAAGCATCTACTACGAGAAGCTGCGCGAGGCGCTGGTGCTCGACTTCACCAGCCGCGAGAAGCCCAAGTTCGACGTGGTGCTGATCGATATCGTGTGGCCGGGCGAATTCGCCACCGCCGGATGGATCGCGCCGCTGGAGAACTTCTACCGCAACCCGGCCATCACCGACCCCGACCTCGACCTCAAGGACTTCTTCCCCATCCTGCTGACGTCGCTCGGCACCTGGAACAACCGGCTCTACGGCCTGCCCTTCGACAACTATTCCGGGCTGCTCTTCTACAACCGCTGCCTGCTGGCCGACGCCGGCTTCAAGCGGCCGCCGGAGACCTGGCAGGAACTGCGCGACGTCTACGGCCCGGCGCTCACCCGCGACGGCAAGTTCGCCTACGCGCTGCAGTCGCATTGGGGCGAGACGCAGTCGTGCGACTCCTTCATGCGCTTCGTCTGGCCGTTCGGCGGCTCGCTGCTGACCGACCAGTTCCAGCCCAACCTGGCGTCGAAGAACTCGCTGGCCGGCCTCGAGTTCCGCCAGTCGCTGCTGCGCTACATGCCGCCCGACGTGGTCGACTGGGAGCACGAGCCGACCGTGCAGGCGCTCGGCGACGGCCGCGTGGCGATGATCACCGAGTGGAGCGGCTGGTACAAGTGGCTGGCCGATCCGAAGACCTCGAAGATCTCCAGCTGCCTCGGCGTGGCGCTCGAGCCGGCCGGCCCGGCGGGCCGCCGCCCCGCGCTCGGCGGCTTCTCGCTGGGCGTGAACGCCCACAGCAGCGCCGAGAAGCAGGCCGCCGCCTGGCTGTTCATCCAGTGGATCACCTCCAAGCAGAAGGCGCGCGACTTCATCCTGGCCGGCGGCGTGCCCGGCCGCCGCAGCGCCTACCGCGACCCGGCGATGCGCAAGCGCTTCCCCTACTTCGAGCCCCTGGTCGCCTCCTGGGAGCGCTACGGCAACGCCAACTACCGGCCGCGCTTCCAGGAATGGCCGGCGATATCGCGCATCATCGCCACCACCGGCACCGACATGATGCGCGGCCGCATCGGCGTCGAGGCGGGCGCCCGCATGATCGACGACCAGGTGCGCTACATCCTCCACGAATCCGGCTACTACGGCGACAAGCCGAAGCTGCAGTAGGAACGCCATGGCAGACGCGATCGCGCGGCGCGGCAGCATCACCCGGCGGCTCAGCCTGATCGTCGGCGGCGCGCTGGTGGCGGCCGTGCTGGTGGTCGGCGGCATCGCGCTGCTCGAGCAGCGCCAGCAGCTGATGCGCGCGCTCGACACCAAGGCGCGCAGCCTGGCGCAGTTCATGGCCCAGGTCAGCCCGATCAGCATCCTCTCGCTGAACTTCGTCGAGATGAACAACCACGTCAAGAAGGTGGTGCTGACCGACGACGAGGCCGTCTGCGCCATCATCGTCAACGACCAGCAGATTCCGCTCGCCTGGTACTTCAAGGAGGGCGATCCCGCGGTGGGCGCGGAGGCGGGCCCGCTGGCGGCGGCGCGGCGTCCGCTGGAGGCGCTGGCGGCGATGCAGGCGTCGGGGCGCATCCTCCGCATCGAGGCGCCCGTCATGGCGGCGGACCGGCGCATCGGCGCGGCGATCGTCGGCTTCTCGTTCCAGCGCATGCACCAAGCGCTGGTGATCCAGGCGGCGCTGATCGGCGCCATGCTGGTCGTCGTCACCGGCGCCGCCCTGCTGCTGCTGGCGCTGGCGCTGCGCCGCATGCTGCAGCCGGTGCGCATGCTGACCGCCGCCGCCGAGCAGATCAGCGCCGGCAACCTCGACGTCGCGCTCAGCGGCACCGGGCGCGGCGACGAGATCGGCGTGCTGGCGCGCGCCTTCGACCACATGGCGGCGCAGCTGCGCGGGCTGATCGCCGGCATGGAGCAGCGCATGGCCGAACTGCAGCACATGGGCCAGGCGCTCAAGAAGAGCGAGGAGGAATTCCGCCGCATCGTGGCGACCGCCACCGAGGGCATCTGGGTACTCGGCCCCGATACCCTGACCACTTTCGTCAACGCCCGCATGGCACAGATACTGGACT
>DASVZD010000208.1:0-6525 GCA_036391815.1 Rhodocyclaceae bacterium | reverse complement strand
CGGCTTGCCGCGCCACTCGACGGTCATCATCTGGCCGGGGGGCAGCTTGCTGATATCGACTTCCACCGGCGCTCCCGCGGACTTCGCCCGCTCGGACGGCGCGAGGCTCGCCAGAAACGGCACCGCCGCCGCAACCCCGGCCACGCCTCCCGCTGTCGCCGTGGCAACGATCAGGCGACGCCGACCGCAATCCACTTTCTCGTCACAACTCATGATTGGTTCCCTGAAGGTTCACTGAATTCGGGTGCCGGCTCACCTGAGCCCCGCCGCGTAGTCGGCGACGGCCTTGATCTCGGCATCGGTCATCTTGAGCGCGATGGTGCGCATCATCTTGTTCGGATCGTTGGCGCGCGTGTTGTCGCGGAACGCCTTGAGCTGGGTCTCCAGGTAGTCGGACAACTGGCCGCCGATGCGCGGGAACTGGGCCGGGATGCCGGCGCCGCTCGGGCCGTGGCAGCCGGCGCAGGCGGGCAGTCCCTTGGCCGCGACGCCGGCGCGGAAGATCTTCTGGCCGAGCGCCAGCGTGTCCTTGCCCTTCGCCTGGTCGCCGACCTGCTTCTGCGCCGAGAAGTAGGCGGCGAGATCGCGCATCTGGTCTTCGTTGAAGGCGGCGATCATGCCGTTCATGATCGGGTTCTGGCGCTCGCCGCTCTTGAAGTTGCGCATCTGCTTGAACAGATATTCCGGATGCTGGCCGGCGAGTTTGGGATTGGGGGCGCCGATGCTGTTGCCATCCGCGCCGTGACAGGCGGCGCAGACGCTGGTGGCGATGGGCTGGGCCCGTGCGGCATCTCCGGCGGCCCGAGCGGGCGCATCCGCGGCAAAAGCCCCCCCGGCCGTGGCGGTAGCCGCCATTAGTAGCAGGAAACGTGTCATTGCAGCGAAGTCCTCTCGTGGTTTTCGGCAACCGGTTAGTGTCGTGATGCGCCGACTCGCCGGCCTTGACGGCGATCAAGACCCGCGGCATCGCCCATCAAAAATGTCGGGCGCTCGCAGCAAGTATCAGGCCACGCATCGATCGGGCACGTCGCTGGCTTCGAGGAAAACGGTGCAGCATGCCGCGCAAGGCCCACCGCGCATTCTGCCGCCGTCTCGCCAAATTGCCATTCCCCAAATCGGGAGTCGATTCTTAGTAATGGATACGACAAGCGCTGTCTGGAAGCTGACGTGTGCGCTGGGCCTGGCGCTCGCATTGGCGGCCTGCGGACACGATCCGGTCGATACTGAAGCGGCCGCGACGTGGCCGCTATCCGAGGTCGCCGCGCTCGATGCGCAAGCCATTGTGCTGGCCGACGCCGGCAGGCCGCGCGGCAATATTTCATCCCGGCAGGCGAAGCTGATCGAGGAGGTCGCCCGGCGCATGCTGGCGATCGCCGGCGGCGACGCCCCGCCCCGGGTGCTTCTCGTCGAAGGGACGCAGGCCAATGCGTTCGCGACGCCGATCCACGGCGGCGTCGCCATTGTCGGCATCAACCTCGGCATGGTCGCGCTGCTTGGCGACGACCGCGCGGCCTGGGCGGCGCTGATCGGACACGAGCTGGCCCATCTCGCGCTCCATCACGTAGCCAGCCAGAAGCGGCGCCGCGCCGACGAGGAGGACAAGGGCTCGCTGCTGAGCGTCGTGCTCGGCATCGCCGGCGTTCCCTTCGGCGGCGCGATCGCCGATGCCGCCATGGTTGCCGTCGATCGCTCGTACAGCCGCGACGATGAGCGCGAGGCGGACCGCACCGGCTTCGACTACATGGTCAGGGCGGGATTCGATCCGGAAGGCGCCGTGCGCCTGCAACGGAAGCTGGCGGTCGCCGGCGGCGGCGAGACGGTCCGCTTCCTCGCCACCCATCCCGGCGGCACTGAGCGCGTGAGCGCCATGCAGCAGCTCGTGGACGAGTTCCGCGCCGGCACACCGGCCCGCTGAACGAGCCGCTATTCCGCCCGTATCGTGCCCGGCGGCACCTGCTTGCTGAACTCGTTGAAGAACTCGTAGCGTCCCGCCTTGAGCGGCCCGATGGGAATCGTCGCGCGCGACTTGGGCGCTATCACCTTCTCTCGGTTCAGGTCGTAGCTCTCGAATTCCTCGATCGCGTCGCCGACGTTGTCGACGATCAGGACGAAGTTCCGGCCCGCCGGCACGGCCACCTCGTTCGGGCCGAAGCGGCCGTCGCGCACGGTAATATGGAATTCAGCTTCATCCGCGGCGGCGGTGGCGGTAAGCGGGCCCGCCAGGGCCAGGATGCCGGCGGCGAGGGAATACCGGAACGCAAGCGGGATCGCCTGTCGTGCCGTCATGCCGTTTTCTCGCGCGCGTCCGGCGCTTCGGTCGCGCGGCCGTCGATAACCGGATGCACAACGTCCAGCAGGCGCTTCACTCCGCGCGCCAGCGCCTCGCGGTCGTCGGTCGCGGCGGCCGCCTCGAGCCGGGCGATCTCGTCGCGGATCGCGCCGATGCGCCGCCGTTCCTGAGACAGCCACATTTCGGTCAGCGCCATCACTTCGTGACGGTGCGCCGCCGCGGGCTTGAAGCGGAAATCCAGCTTCCCGGCGTGCCGCACGGCGGCCATAAAGCGCGCCATGATGGAATTCACGTAGCGGCCCCAGACAGCCACGGCGATCAGCAGGAAAACGCCATTGGCGACCACGAACGCGCCGAGGGCCGCCGCGGCGGCCTTCATGAGCAGCTGCCACAAGGGCGTCGCCTCAGTGAGGTGCACACGGTAGAGGCTGTCGTCGATGATGCCGTTCATGTAGCGATACAGCAGGCAAAGGGATGTCGCCACCACGATCGTTTCCATGATGACCATGGCTGCAATGAGCCGTCCCTGGAGCGCCCCCCCCACATACAGCGTCCGGCGCCGGCCACCGCCGTGCCGCCCAGCCCAGCCGCCTGGCAGCAGGCGGGCGGCGATCCGGGCCAGGACATGCGCCGGTCGGGACGGGCTATTTCTCATGGCATTCGAAACACAGCGCCGAGCGATTGTTGGAGACGACCAGTTGGCCGTGCCGCATGCTGTAGCCGAGATGGCAGGACAGGCAGCTGAGCCGCCCCCCCGGCAGCAGTATCTTCTTGGAGAGCCGCTGCACCGGCCGGTAGCCGCCGAACTTGGCGGCTTCGCGATAGCTGCTTCCGATCGGATGGTTGATGCGCCCCCCGTCGTGGCGCAGCAGGTTCATGCCGACGCTGACGGGCGCCGCCTTGCCGCTCTTGCCGATATGGCAACGCATGCAATTGAGCGAATAGGAGTCCAGTCCATCGAGGCCGCGGTCGGCGTCGCTCGACTGCAGATGGCCGGACTCGACGATGGAGGCTCCCGCATCCTTCATGGCGCTGAAGAATTCGGGCGTATGGCAGGCGAGGCAAAAGTCCTTGCCGCGCTTGGTGCCGCGCAGCAGGCCGGCCTGGTTGCCGTGCGGCAGATGGCATGTGCTGCACGTCATGTCGCCCTTCCAGTCCAGCGGATATTCGGGCGGCAACGGCCGCCCGGGCCGAAACCCGCTCGCGTGGCTGACGGTCCTCACGTTCCGGTGACATATCTCGCACAAGTACTCCTGTGAAGCGATCAACCGCGACGCCTGGCCCGAGCTCGCGCTCCAGCTGCCCAGATGACACGAACTGCAATCGTCTCCGGAAAGATGATAGCCGGCGGCGCCATCGGCGGCGAACATCCAGGTCATCGCTCCGCCCAGCAGCGCCGCCAGCGCAAGGCGCGCCAACCTAGCAGCGCGCACGAGCCGCCGTGGCCTTCAGGATGTCCACCGCATACGACAACAGCGGGGCATCGGCATCGCCGCTGCGCACCAGTCGTTCGAGTTCCTCCGCCATGCCGTGCATCGCAGCGTAGTAGTCGCGCACCGCGGTGACGCTGCCATGGAACTCGTCCCAATGCCTCTGCAGGTGATCGGTGTTGCGGATCGGCACCGGCCCATCACGGCGGCGCTCGATCACCGTCTCCAGGTTGCGGCAGAAGCGGAAGAGCGGCCCGGTCACGCGAAAGCTGACTTCGAGCGCCACCAGCCAGGTCCAGACGCCCGCCAGGAGCAACATCGCGAGCCCGAATGCGACCATCGCGGGCAGCAGACTCCTGCTCGCCAGGCCGCGTGCGGCAATCGCCTCGCGATAGCCGGCGCCCTCGTGGCCCGCAACCATCGTCACCAGCGCAAGCAGGCCGAGGGCGGCGGCGCCGGCGATGACCAGCGACACCCCCTCCACCAGCTGGTAGCGCGGGTCGTGCGTCAGCTTAACTTCGACGGCGCTCATCGCCATGGCGCATCCTCGAGATCACCTCGTCGGCTACTTGAGCGCAACGTTCCTGATGCGGGCGACGCCGCCGAAGCTGCCGACCCACAGGTCACCTTCCTTGCTGGTCGCCATCGAGAACACCGCATCGGAGAACAGGCCGTCCGCCGTCGTCATGGTCTTGAACTTGCCGTTCTCGAACAGCGCGAGCCCCTTGCCCGTCCCCACCCACAGCCGCTTCTTGTGGTCGATGTGCAGCATGAAAACGTGGTTGCCCGGCAGTCCGTCCTTGACCGTGTAGTGCTCCCACTTCTGGCCGTCGAAGTGCGACAGGCCGCCGCCCCAGGTGCCGGCCCAAACCGAGCCGTCGTCGGCCACCGCCAGCGAGATGATGTAGTTGGGGTTGTAGGCGACGTTGACCCCCTGCAGCCCCATCTCCTGCTTCTGCTTGGCGTGGTGGCTCGAGGCCTGCGAAGGATCGGTCTTGTAATCGATGTCGTTCTTGACCACCTCGTAGTCGGCGCCCAGGCCCTTGGCGTGGTTCCAGTTGTCCCACTTGCCGTCCTTGAAGCGTGCCAGGCCGCCCTCGGTGGCGAACCACACTTCGCCGTTCTTGCCTTCGGCCAGCCCGTACACCCAGTCGTTGGGCAGTCCGCCGTTGGTGCTGTCCACCGTGTACAAGTCCCACTTCGAACGGTCGTGCAGGGCGCCGCCGCGGATGCGGTTGGCGCCGGACCAGGTGGCGACCCAGACGTCGCCGTTCTTCATCTGCAGGAAGTCGTAAACAAAGGCGTCGCCGAGGCCCTCGGTAATGTTGAAGGTGTCCCACTTGCCGGTCTTGTCGTCGAACATCGACATGCCGCCGCCGTAGGTGCCGACGGTGACCTTCCCCTCCAGCTTGCCGACGTGGAACATGCCGTTGGACAGCAGCCCGTTGGTGGCGTTGTAGAGCTTGAACTGGTCGGTCCGGGTGTCGTAGCGCACGACGCCGCCCGAGGTGCCGACCCATACCACCCGGCCGTCTACGTAGATCGACTTGACGTTCTTGTTGCCGACGCGGAAGTGCGTGAACTTCTGCTGGTTCCGGTCGGCCCCGCCGGTCCCTTCCGGCGCTCCGGCATGGGGGGCCGCACCGTGTCCCCCCGGCAGCACCGCGGACTGCGCCGCGATAGGGGCGAATGCCAGGGTGAAGGCGGCCACCGAGCCGGCCAGGGCGATGCCAATGAGCATGCTGCGTTGAGTTTTCACGTCGATGTCCTCTGTCAAATGCGCTATTCCACGATGCGGGCGACGCCGCGCTTGGTGCCCACCCAGACGTCTCCGGAAGGTGCGACCGCGATCGCATAGACGTTGCTGTCGAGCAGGCCGTCGTGGACCGTCAGGCGGGTCCACGTCTTGCCGTCGTACCGGGTGACGCCGTTGTTGGTACCGAACCAGAGGGCGCCCTTGGCGTCCTGCGCGATGCTGTAGACGATGTTTCCGGACAGGCCGTCCTTGGTGGTGAAGTTCGTCCATTGCTTGCCGTCGAAGCGGCCCACGCCGCCGCCCCAGGTGCCGGCCCAGACGTTGCCGTCCGGGGCGGCGAGGATCGAGAAGACGTAGTTCGGGTTGTAGGTCGGCCGGCCTTCGGTCATGGTGCTCAACTCGTGCCGGCGGCGCGTGCCGAGGCCCGTGTTGTCGCTCACCGGCAGGTTGTCCACATTGGCGGCGCCGAGACCGCTGGCGTGGTTCCACGACGTCCAGGTCTTGCCGTCGTACAGCGAGACGCCGCCTTCGGTGCCGAACCAGACGCGGTCCTGCCTGTCGACGGAGATGCCGTAGACCCACTCGTTGATGAGTTCCTTGACGTAGGTCTTGAAGGTGCCGGTCTTGAGGTCGAAACTGTTGGCGCCGGCCCAGGTGCCGATCCAGAAGGTGCCGTCCTTCTGGCTGTCGAAGCAGTAGATCCAGTAGTCGGCCAGGCCGTGCATCGGGAAGTAGGTCTTCCACTTGCCGTCCTTGTAGCGCGACACGCCGCCGGCATTGGTGCCGAACCACTTGTAGCCGTCGCGATCGATGCCGATGGCGAACACGTACTCGTTGGCGAGTCCGTCCTTGCGGGTGAAGGAGCGGCGCAGCGCGCCGGTCTTCAGGTCGACCTCGTTGACGCCGGCGGAGGTGCCCACCCAGAGCGTGCCGGTGTTCCGCTCGATGGCCAGGCCGCGCACGTAGACCGTATCGCCGACATTGAAGGTCTCGGCGATGCGCGGCCCGCTCGGCGCGGCAGCCGCAGCGGGCGCTGCCGGCGGCGCAGC
>DASVZD010000207.1:0-5051 GCA_036391815.1 Rhodocyclaceae bacterium | reverse complement strand
CCACGAGTTGCGGCTGCCGCGCGCGCTGGCGGCGTTCGCCACCGGTGGCCTACTCGCCGTGGCGGGCGCGTGGATGCAGGTGCTGCTGCGCAACCCGCTGGCCGATCCGTACGTGATGGGCGCCTCCGGCGGCGCCGCGGTCGGCGCGCTGACCGCGATGCTGGCCGGCCTCGCGCTCGCCTTCGTCAATCTCGGCGCCTTCACCGGCAGCTTCCTCGCGACGCTGCTGGTGTTCGGCCTGGCGCACGGCGACAGCAGCTGGACGCGCACGCGCCTGCTGCTCACCGGCGTCATCGTCGCCGCAGGCTGCGGCGCCATCGTCGCACTGATCCTCTCGATCGCACCCGAGCACCAGCTGCACGGCATGCTCTACTGGCTCATGGGCGACGCCGGGCAGATCGTCGATCCCTGGCCGGCGCTGGCCGTGCTGGTCGTCGGCCTGCTGCTCACGCTGCCGGTCGCGCGCGAACTCAACCTGCTGGCGCGCGGCGAAGTGCTGGCCGCGTCGCTCGGCATCGCGGTGGCGCGCCTCAAGCGCATCACTTACGTGCTGGCGTCCCTGTTCACCGCCGCCGCCGTCACCACCGCCGGCAGCATCGGCTTCATCGGGCTGGTGGTGCCGCACCTGGTGCGCCTGGCCGTCGGCAACGATCAGCGCCTGCTGCTGCCCGCCGCGGCGCTGGCCGGCGGCAGCCTGCTGGTGCTCGCCGACACGCTGGCGCGCACCGTCGTCGCGCCCACCCAGCTGCCGGTCGGCGTGCTGACCGCCCTGCTCGGCGTCCCGGTGTTCCTGTTCCTGCTCGGCCGGCAGGCGGGAGCCAGGACATGACGCCGCTGCTCGAAGCGCGCGGCCTCGACGTCGCCATCGGCGGCCGCGTGCTGTGCCGCGGCCTCGACTGGCGCGTCATGCCCGGCGAGTCGTGGGCCATCCTCGGCCGCAACGGCGCCGGCAAGTCCACGCTCATGGCGACGCTGGCCGGACTGCGCGCCGCCGACGGCGGCAGCGTCGCCGTCGGCGGCCGCGACATCGGCGCGCTGCCGCCGCGCGAACTCGCGCTGCGGCGCGGCTACCTGCCCCAGCAGCTGCGCGATCCCTTCGCCTCCACCGTGCTCGAGACCGTGCTGGTCGGCCGCCATCCGCATCTCGGCCGCTGGGACTGGGAATCCGCCGCCGACCGCCGCATCGCCGAAGCGGCCCTGGCCGAGGTGGGCCTGGCCGGCTTCGCCGCGCGCGACGTGCAGACGCTCTCCGGCGGCGAGCGCCAGCGCCTCGGGCTCGCCACGCTGCTCACCCAGGAGCCCTCGCTGTTCCTGCTCGACGAGCCGCTCGCCCACCTCGACCTCAACCACCAGGTCGCCCAGATGGAGCTGCTGACCGCCCGCGCCGCGCGCGGCGCCGGCGTCGTCGCGGTGCTGCACGACCCCGGCTTCGCCGCGCGCTGGTGCGGCCACGCGCTGCTGCTGTTCGGCGACGGCGACTGGCGCGCGGGGCCCGTCGGCGAGGTGGTCACGGCCGAGAACCTGTCGCGCCTCTATCAGCATCCGCTGCGCCAGCTGTCCGGCGCACCCTATCCGGTCTTCGTTCCCGAATGAAAACGTTCTTCCGCCTGCTCCTCGCCGCCTGCCTCGCCGCCGCCCTGCCCGCGACCGCCGCCTGCCCGCGCATCGTCAGCCAGTCGCCCTACGTCACCTACGCGCTCGAATGGATGGGCCGCAGCGACTGCATCGTCGGCGTCAGCCGCTACGACAGCCGCGACCTGCCGCGCACCGGCGGCGTGATGGATCCCGACGCCGACATGATCGCGCTGCTCGATGCCCAGTTGATCGTCACCTCCGACTGGGCCAAGCCCGAGACCTGGCAGGCGGCCGTGCCGCGCGGCGCGCGCCTGCTGCGCGTCGGCGGCTTCGACTCGATGGCCGGCGTCGAGACGATGCTGCGCGAGATCGGCCAAGCGGCCGCCGTGCCGGACATCGATGCCCGCGTCGAGCGCTTCGCCGCCGACTGGCGTGCCGCCGCGGCGCGCATCGACGGCGGCGGACGCCGCGTGCTGCTGGTTTCGGCCTGCACCGGGACGCCTTATTCCTTCGGCCGCGGCACCACGCTGTTCGACCTCTTCAGCCGCGCCGGCTTCACGGTCGCCGAGACCGCCGCGAAGATCCACCAGCTGCCGCCGGACCAGCTGGCGCGCTGGGTGGACCAGGTCAAGCCCGACCTCGTCTTCGCCTTCAGCAACCGCTGGGATGCCGCCTGCAACGCGGCGCTGGCGCGCCCCGGCATCCGCGTGGTGCCGCTCGACGGCGAACTGTTCTACCACCCCGGACCCAGGCTCATCGAGGGACTGGCGCAGCTCCAGGAGCGGATTTCGAAATGAGCGACGCCCACGCAGAACGCATGCAGCGCAAGAAGTCGTCCATCGATCGCCGCATCGCCGCCGCCGACACCGAGCGCGGCGTGCTGGTGGTGAACACCGGCACCGGCAAGGGCAAGTCGTCGGCCGCCTTCGGCCTGGTGGCGCGAGCGCTCGGCCACGGCATCAAGGTGGCCGTCATCCAGTTCGTCAAGAGCCGCTCCGACACCGGCGAGGAAGGCTTCTACCGCCGTTTCCCGGGGCAGGTGCGCTGGCACGTGATGGGCGAAGGCTTCACCTGGGAGACGCAGAACGCCGCGCGCGACGCCGCCGCGGCCCGGGCAGCCTGGCAGCAGGCCTGCGTCTACCTGGCCGATCCGGGCGTCGGCATGGTGGTGCTCGACGAGATCACCTACGCCTTCAAGTACGGCTGGCTCGAGCTGGCCGCAGCGCTCGATGTCTTCAAGGCGCGGCCGCCGCTGCAGCACGTCGTCGTCACCGGCCGCGCCGCGCCGCGGGAGCTCATCGCCGCCGCCGACACCGTGAGCGAGATGCGCATGGCCAAGCACGCCTTCGGCGCCGGCGTGAAGGCAATGCCGGGGATCGAGTTCTGATGCCGGCCGCGCCCGCCCTGCTGATCGCCGCGCCCGCCTCGGGCCAGGGCAAGACCAGCATTGTCGCCGGACTGGCGCGCCTGCATGCGCGCCAGGGTCGCCGCGTGAAGGTGTTCAAGTGCGGGCCCGACTTCATCGACCCGATGATCCACGCCATCGCCAGCGGCGCCCCCTGCGAGAACCTCGACCTCTGGATGTGCGGCGAGCAGGACGCCGCCTGGCGCCTGGCGCGCGCGGCGCGGGAGGCCGACCTCGTCATCGTCGAGGGCGTCATGGGACTGTTCGACGGCGAGCCGTCCGCGGCCGACATCGCCGCGCGCTTCGATCTTCCCGTCATGGCGGTGATCGATGCCTCGGCCATGGCCGGCACCTTCGGCGCGATCGTGCACGGCCTCGCCCATTACCGGCCCGGGCTTCCGTTCCACGGCGCGCTGGCCAACCGCGTGGCCAGCGCCGGCCACGCCGAAATGCTGCGTGCCAGCATGCCGCCCGGGCTCGCCTGGTGCGGCCACCTGCCGCGCGAAGAGTCGCTCGCCCTGCCCGAGCGCCACCTGGGCCTGCTGCTCGCCGAGGAACTTCCCGACCTCGAGGCGCGCCTCGACCGCATCGCCGACGCGCTGGCGCAAACGCCGCTCGCCGCCCTGCCGCCGGCGGCGCAATTCCCGGATGCCGGCGCCCCAGCGCTGCCCCGGGCGCTCGCCGGCCGCCGCATCGCCGTCGCGCGCGACGCCGCCTTCGCCTTCCGCTACGCGGCCAACCTCGAATGCCTCGCGGCGCTCGGCGCCGACATCCGCTTCTTCTCGCCGCTGGCCGGCGACGCCCTGCCCGATTGCGATGCCGCCTGGCTGCCGGGCGGCTATCCCGAGCTGCATGCGCGAACGCTCGCCGCGCGGCGCGATCTCTGGGCGGCGCTTTCCGCCCACGTCGACGCCGGCAAGCCGCTGCTGGCGGAATGCGGCGGCATGATGGCGCTGTTCGACACGCTGGTCGACGGCGAAGGAAAGCGGCACGCCATGGCCGGCCTGCTGCCGGGAACCGTCGCCATGCAGCCGCGGCTCGCCGCGCTCGGCGCTCAGGAAGCCCTGCTGCCGGAAGGCCGCCTGCGCGGCCACACCTTCCATTACTCGCGCAGCGAATCCCCGCTGGCGCCGCTGGCGCGCGCCGCCGCGCCGGGCGGCCGCGCGGGCGAGGCGATCTACCGGCGCAACCGCCTGACGGCCTCCTACGTGCACTTCTATTTCCCCTCCAAACCCGACGCCGCCGCGAGGCTCTTCTCGTGACCAGCCCCCATCGCTACCGCGACGAAGACATCGCCGCCGTTGCCCGCGCCATCGAGGAGCGCCGCGATATCCGCCACTTCATCCCCGGCGAGCTGCCTGCAGGGCTGCTCGAGCGACTGGTCGCCGCCGCACACCATGCACCCTCGGTCGGCTACATGCAGCCGTGGCGCTTCGTGCGCGTGGCGGCACGCGAACGGCGCGAGGCCCTGTGGCGCATCGTCGAGGAGGAACGCCAGCGCACCGGCGCTGCGCTCTCCTCGCGCAACGACGAATTCATGACGCTGAAGATCGAAGGCATCCGCGAAGCCGCCGAGGTGCTGGTCGTCGCCCTGATGCCCAAGCGCGAGGAACATATCTTCGGCCGCCGCACGCTGCCGGAGATGGATGTCGCCTCGGCCGCCTGCGCCATCCAGAACATGTGGCTGCTGGCCCGCGCCGAAGGCATCGGCCTGGGCTGGGTGTCCTTCTTCGATCCTCAGGCCGTTGCCCGGCTGCTGGAAATGCCCTATGGCGCCCATCCCGTCGCCATCCTGTGCCTCGGCCCCGTCGCCGAGTTCCCGCCGCAGCCGCTGCTGGAGACCAAGGGCTGGGGCAAGCGGCTGCCGCTCGACGAAGTGCTGTTCGAGGAACGCTGGCCCCCGGAGGCCGGCGCGACGCCGAAGGCTTACTGAAGCGCAGGCACATCTTAGAAATCTCGGCTGCGCGCGCCGTGGCTTGAAGGCGAAAAGCAACGGTAAATCCCCCGTTTCTCCGCGTCTTCGCATTGGCTACGGGCATAGACTGGCGCCTACCAGTCCGGAATCCCGCCA
>DASVZD010000206.1:0-3417 GCA_036391815.1 Rhodocyclaceae bacterium | reverse complement strand
CGGTGTCCGAGGCATGGAAAGCCGCCAGCATCTCGCTGGCCGCGGCGGTATCGTTGAACACCACCGCCGCGGCGGCATTGCCGCTCACCACGGAGGCCGTCGAGACCACCGTGTCGACCAGCTGCTTGCCCTCCAGGTAGGACTGCAGCGCAACCAGGGCGAGCATCATCAGCGTCACGGCGCTGATCCAGACGGTAGTAAGCCGGCGCACGCCGACGACGTGGTCCGCAGTCTTGGTCATCTGATCACCGTTCGCGCGAGGCGCAGCAGTTTTGAACTGACGACGAGGCCCGATGCGGTCAGTGCCGCCAGGTCGACGTCGAGGACGACGTGGCTGCCGGCCAGCGACACCCCCATCCCCGCGCCCTGTTCGATGGCGCGGTCGCCCTCGGCGATGAGCAGGATGGGCTTGCCCTGCGTGGCGGCCGAAGCGCGCAGCACGGCATAGGGATCGCCGGCGGCGACGAACATCGCCTGGCACGCGTCGAGGCCGTCCAGGTGCCGGTTGAGCAGCTTGACGACGAGCGTGGTGTCGTTGATCCGGGTCCCGCCGTAGCGGGCCAGCAGCCTGGAGATGCCGCTCGACTCCGGCGCGCAGAGGACCAGCGGCTGCCCCGGCGCCAGCGCGGCGGCCGGCCATTTCACGAACTGCAGCAGGTTGAACGCGACGGCCGCCTTGACCTCCTCCTCGCTCGGCTGTCCGGCCGTGGCCTGGCCGACGCCGCAGAGCGCGGCGCAGGCGGCCAGCACGGCCAGAAGGAAGCGTAGCGGACGCACCGTCATCAGCGTGCCAGTTCCCAGCTCACGCGCAGTTGCCGTCCTTCGTGGGGAACCACGCCGCCGGTCACGGCGGCCGACGCCGGTTCCAGGTATTGCCGCCCGGACAGGTTGTAGATGCCGACCGTCCAGCGGCCGAGCGACGGCGTCCCCTTGTGCGTCAGCACCAGGTTGCCGACGCCGCTTCCCGGCACCTGCCCCGCCACCGAGGTGCGCCGGTCGATCGCCTGCAGGTTGAGCCCCAGGCTCCATCCGGTCGACCACAGCGGCCCGTCCAGCAGCAGCTTGCCGAGCCACTTGGGCGAATTGACGGCCTCGCCGAACGGCTGCTCGACCATCTGGCGGGTGATGCTGGCCCGTGTATGGAAGCCGTGGGACAGCACGGCATCCGCCTCGAGCTCGATGCCGTGCGCGTGCAGCGGCGACCGGTTGACGAAGGTGAGCAGCCCGTCGGCCGGGTCGGTGACCTGGTCGATCAGGTCCTCGATCCGGTAATGGTAGAAATCGGCGGAGAGCCGCACCAGCGGCGTCAGCGCGTAATCGGCCACGATCTCCTGGGTGGTGATGCGCTCGGGCTTGAGGTCGGGATTGACCTTCTGCAGGACGCCGCCGTCGTTGTAGAAGCGCTCGTAGGCGTTCGGCGCGCGGAACGCCGTACCGTAGATCAGCTTGAGCGTGGCGGCGGGCGTCAGCCGATGGATCAGCGCCGCGCGCGGCGAGGTCATGTGGAACGTATCCACGCGGTCGGCGCGCGCGCCGAAGTTGGCGATCCACGTCGGCGCCATGCGCCACTCGTCCTGGACGAACACGCCCGAGCGCGACATGCGGCGATGGTCGTCGAACCGCATGACGACCGGGGAGAGGTCGAAATTGGCCTGGTCCAGGCGCAGATTGTTCTGCGCTTCGCCGCCGATCAGCAGCTTGTGGGCGGAAAAGCCGGTGTAGGTCAGCAGGCCGTCGGCCCCGATCCAGGTCGCCTGCGCGGTGTCGCGGTTGTTCGTGTCCGGATAGACGTACTGGCCGACGTAATCGTAGTTGCCGGCGTGCAGCCGCAGGTTGGCGGTCCAGTCGCTGCCGAGCGCCTTCGCGTAGCCGGCATCGAGGTAGGTGTAGCGGTCGGTGACGAAGTTGCCGGGGACGTCGAACACCGTCTGGAAGTAGGCGGTGGGAATGTTCTTGCGGCGGAAGGAATGGCCGGCATCGAACTGCCAGTCGCCGAGGTTCAGCTTGGCGATCGCCTTGAAATAGCGCTCGCCGTCCAAGCCGTGGGCGACGCCGTTGCTGGTGGCCGGATCGTCGAACTGGCTGAAATAGATGTCGCCGCCGCGCCGCCCGTACGCCGAGACGCCCACCATCCAGTCGCCGCCGTCGATGGCCTGCCCCGACAGCACGCTGAGCCGCGCGGTGCGGTCCGTGCCCGCGTCGGCGCGCACCCGCGTCCCGTCGAGGTCGGCGCCCGACCACATCACGGCGTTCGCGACGCCGAAGATGGCGTTGGCGCCGTAGAGTGCCGACGCCGGGCCCGGCACGAACTCGAGGCGCTTGATCCATTCCACCTCGACCGGCGCCTCGTTGCCGATGAAGGCATCGTCGTAGAGGGGATCGTTGCGCCGCACGCCGTCGGTCATGAACAGCAGCCGGGTGTTGTAGTCGCCGGGCCGTGCGAAGCCGCGGATGCCGACGTAGGTGTAGTCGCGCTCGCTGGTCGTGTAGACGCCGCGCATGCTCGCCAGCGCCTCGCCCACGGTGCGGAAGCCATACTGCCGGATCTCGTCCGCGGACACCACGCTGACCGCGGACGGCGCCTCGGAGAGCGGCTGGGAAAAGCGCGAGGCGCCCTGCACCTCGGTGCCGAGAAGGTCTTCGATGGAGGCCGCGTTTTCGGCCGCGGCGGCGCAGCTGGCGAGCGAGAGGGCGAGGCCGGCGAGCCGGAAAGTGCGGGATGCCATTGAGGTCGGGCGCAAAGAGCTTTCGTGGAGTACGGATTTTGCCGGCAAGCACCGTCCGGGGCAAGGCGCCCAATGCCACACCGGCGACGCGGGAAAGGCGCTTCAGAGCGCGTTCATGGTGGAACGCATGAAGCAGAGATCCTCCCAGGCCTTCGCCTTGTCGGGGAGATTCCTCAGCAGGTAGGCCGGGTGGTAGGTGACGATCACCGGGATATCCTGGTGCTGGAACAGGCGTCCGCGGGCCGCGGCGATCTTGACCTCGCTCTGCAGCAGCGTCTGCGCCGCCGGCCGGCCGAGCGCGACGATCAGCTTGGGCCTGATCAGCGCGATCTGGCGCGCCAGGAACGGCCAGCAGGCCGACGTCTCCTCGGCTTCCGGCGTGCGGTTGCCCGGCGGCCGGCACTTCACGGTGTTCGCGATATACACGTTGCGGCCGCGCTCGAGGTCGATCGCCGCCAGCATGGCGTCGAGCAGCTTGCCCGCCTGACCGACGAAGGGCTCGCCGCGCTCGTCCTCCTCCGCGCCCGGGCCTTCGCCGACGAACAGCCAGTCGGCCTCGACGTCGCCGACGCCGAGCACGGCCTGCTTGCGCTGCTGGCAGAGCCCGCAGGCGCGGCATTCGGCAACCGCGGCGCGCAGTTCTTCCCAGCCCATGTTGGCGATGGCGGCGGCGCGATCATCGCTGGCTGGG
>DASVZD010000205.1:0-7913 GCA_036391815.1 Rhodocyclaceae bacterium | reverse complement strand
GCACCAGCGCGCCGAAGAAGAAATACAGCGCGAGCGCGAACACCCCGGCGACGCTCAGCAGGCTGCGCGCCGCGGGCTGGGAGAGGAGCCGGCGAAGGAAGGCGATGATCGCGGAAATGCGCATGTACGGTGGCGCGCCGCCGCCATGCGAGACGATACAATGGCGGGCCCGGCAAACAAACACGCATTCTAAACCAATGACCCTCCCGGCCGCCTTCCCGCAGTGCTCCCGTTTCGTCGCGCGCATGCTGGAAGGCCGGCCCGGATTGGCGGAGGAAGCGGCGGCGGGAAAGCCCTGGCCGCTGCGCGCCGAAGAGCTGCACGCCTGGCTGCATGCCGAGCCGCTTACCGAGGAAACGCTCAAGCCGGCGCTGCGCCGCCTCAAGCAGCGCGCCATCGCCCACATCGCCGCCCAGGATCTCGGCAGGCATGCGCCGCTGGCGGAGGTGACGGAAGCGATGACTGCCCTCGCCGAGGTCACGGTGTCCGCGGCGCTCGCGGTGCTCTGCGCCGCGCAGAAGGCGCGCTACGGCACGCCGCGCAATGCGCAGGGCGCCGAGCAGCAGCTGATCGTGGTCGGCATGGGCAAGCTCGGCGGGCGCGAACTGAACGTCTCGTCGGACATCGACCTCATCTTCGTCTATCCCGAGGAAGGCGAGACCGACGGCGCCAAGCCGATCTCCAACTTCGAGTTCTTCACGCGCCTCGGGCGCAGCCTGATCAACGCCATCGCCGACGCCACCGGCGACGGCCGCGTTTTCCGCGTCGACATGCGGCTGCGCCCCGACGGCGACTCCGGCCCGCTGGCCTGTCCGTTCGACATGCTGGAGAATTATTTCCTCACCCAGGGCCGCGAATGGGAGCGCTACGCCTGGATCAAGGCACGCCCGATGACGGGCGAGCGCCACGACGAGCTGGAGGCGATCCGCCGGCCCTTCGTGTTCCGCAAGTATCTCGACTTCGGCACCATCGACGCCATGCGCGGCCTGCATGCGCAGATTCGCCGCGAAGTGGCGAAGAAGGACATGGCGAACAACGTCAAGCTCGGTCCCGGCGGCATCCGCGAGATCGAGTTCATCGCCCAGGTGTTCCAGCTGATCCGCGGCGGCCGCGATCGCGCGCTGCAGATCAAGCCGACGCTGCGCGTGCTGCGCCTGCTGGCGGAGCGCGGGCACCTGACGCAGGACGCGGTCGACGACCTCGTCGCCGCTTACGACTTTCTGCGCCGGCTCGAGCACCGGCTGCAGTACCTCGACGACGCGCAGACGCACAGCCTGCCGGACTCCCCCGCCGACCAGGCGCTGATCGCGCTGGCCATGGGCTTCAGTTCCTACGAAGCCCTGCTGGTCGAACTCGACGACCATCGCCAGAACGTGACCCGGCATTTCGAGGCCGTGTTCAGCGATCCCAACGCCGACGACCATCAGCTCGACGGCGTGTGGACCGACGCCGACGGCCATGCCGAAAGCCTGGTCAACCTGGGATTCAAGGATGCGGCCGCCGCATGTGCGCGGCTGGCCGGCGTGCGCAGCGGCGCCCGCTACCAGCAGCTTTCCGATTCGGCGCGCGCCCGCTTCGACACCCTGGTGCCGCGCGCCATCCACGCCGCCGCCGAGACCGCCGATCCGGACGCCACGCTGGCGCGCTGCCTCGACCTGCTGGAGGCCATCTCGCGGCGCGCCGCTTATCTCGCGCTGCTGCACCAGTACCCGCAGGCGCTGAAGAAGCTCGCCGAGATCGTCGGCAGCTCGAGCTGGGCGGCGGCCTACCTGCTGCGCCACCCGATCCTGCTCGACGAGCTGCTCGACGCCCGCAGCCTGGAGGCGGCGCCCGACTGGCCCGCGTTCCGCGGCGAGCTCGACGCCCGCCTCGACGAGGCGGAACCGGACACCGAGCGCCAGATGGACCTGATGCGCGAGGCCCACCATGCGCAGGTGTTCCGGCTGCTGGCGCAGGATCTCGCCGGCGTGCTGCCGCTGGAGCGGCTGTCGGATCACCTGTCGGAACTCGCCGACATCATCCTCGACCTGACGATCAGCTATGCCTGGCGCAAGCTGCTGCGGCGCCATCGCGAGGTGCCGCGCTTCGCCATCATCAGCTACGGCAAACTGGGCGGCAAGGAGCTCGGCTACGCGTCGGACCTCGACATGATCTTCCTCTACGACGACGACCATCCCGACGCCGCGCAGATCTACTCGAAGCTGGCCATGCGCATCGTCACCTGGCTGGATACGCGCACGCCGGCCGGGCAGCTGTTCGAGACCGACCTGCGGCTGCGGCCCAACGGGGATTCCGGGCTGGTCGTCACCTCGGTGGCCGCCTTCCGCCAATACCAGCTCGAATCCGCCTGGATGTGGGAACACCAGGCGCTGACGCGCGCCCGCTTCTCGGCCGGCGACCCGGAGATCGGCCGCGCCTTCCACGACATCCGCGTCGAGATCCTGCGCCAGCGGCGCGACCTCGCCGACCTCAAGCGCGAGGTGCTGCAGATGCGCCAGAAGATGTACGACGCGCACGCCGGCAAGAGCGAACTGTTCGACCTCAAGCACGACCCCGGCGGCCTGATCGACGTCGAATTCATCGTGCAGGCGCTCGTGCTCGGCCATTCCGCCGACCATCCCGAACTGGCCGCCAACCGCGGCAACATCGCGCTGCTGCGCTTCGCCGCCGAAGCGGGACTGATTCCCGCGCCGCTGGCCGACGAGGTGCGCGACGCCTATCGCGAGTACCGCCGCATGCAGCACGCGCTGCGCCTGAACAACGCCAAGGGCCGCGTCGACCCGGCGCTCGTCGCCGACAAGGTGGAGGCGGTGCGCGCCCTTTGGAAAACCGTATTCGACTGAAAGAGAGAACCGCCATGCCCGTGAACTACGCCACGCCCGCCCCCGATCAGATCCATGCCGTCGCCGGCGTCCGCCTGGGCGTCGCCGAGGCGGGCATCCGCAAGGCCAACCGGCGCGACCTGACGCTGATCGAGCTGGCTCCCGGCGGCACCGTGGCCGGCGTGTTCACCCAGAACCGCTTCTGCGCCGCGCCGGTGCAGGTCTGCAAGGCCCACCTGGCGAAGCACGACATCCGCGCGCTGGTGATCAACACCGGCATCGCCAACGCCGGCACGGGCGAGCCGGGACTGGCCGCGTCGAATGCCACCTGCGCTGCCGCGGCCATGCTGATGGACTTGCGGGCCGAGCAGGTGCTGCCCTTCTCCACCGGCGTCATCATGGAGCCGCTGCCCGTCGACCGCATCAAGGCCGGCCTGCCGGCCGCGAAGTCCGCGCTGAAGGCCGACGGCTGGTTCGACGCCGCGCATGCCATCATGACGACGGACACGGTCGCCAAGGCCGCTTCGCGCCGCGTGACCATCGACGGCAAGAGCGTGACCGTCACCGGCATTTCGAAGGGCGCCGGCATGATCAAGCCCAACATGGCCACCATGCTCGGCTTCGTCGCCACCGACGCCGCCGTGGCGCAGCCGATGCTCGAGCGGCTGGTCAAGGAAGTCGCCGACGAGTCCTTCAATTGCGTGACGGTCGACGGCGACACGTCGACCAACGACTCCTTCGTCCTGATCGCCACCGGCAAGGGCGAAGCGCGCTTCGACGCCGTCGGCGCCGCCGGCTGGGAGGACTTCAAGGCCGCCGTGACGGCAGTGGCGCGCGAACTGGCGCAGGCGATCGTGCGCGACGGCGAGGGCGCCACCAAGTTCATCGAGATCGCCGTCGCCGGCGCGCGCACGCGCGACGAGGCGAAGGCCGTCGGCTACGCCATCGCGCATTCCCCGCTGGTGAAGACGGCCTTCTTCGCCTCCGACCCGAACCTCGGCCGCATCCTCGGCGCCATCGGCAATGCCGGCATCGCGGACCTCGATGTGGCGAAGGTCAAGCTCTGGCTCGGCGACGTGCTGGTATCGGAGAACGGCGGCCGCTGCGCCAGCTATCGCGAAGAAGACGGCGCCGCTGCGATGAAGCCGGCCGAGATCGCCGTGCGAGTCGACCTGGGGCGCGGCGGTCAATCGGCCAAGGTGTGGACCTGCGACTTCTCCTACGACTACGTGAAGATCAACGCCGACTACCGCAGTTGAAACAAGGCGCATCCACAATGGGAACCCCTAAGGCAGCGCGTCGCGCCAAGGAGAAAGCGTCCCGGCAAATCCTGGATGGTCCTAGTCCCCAAGAGAGGGAGACGCTGACGGCGTTATTCAACCAAGGGCGGTACCAGGAAGCAGGAATGCTGGCCCGAGGCCTGACAGCGCGCTTTCCCCGCCATGGCTTCGGATGGAAGGCTCTCGGCGCAGCGCTTGGCGGCATGGGACATGCGGCGGACGCGGTCGTCGCCATGGAAAAGGCTGCCTCGCTGGTACCAAACGACCCCGAACTTCAAGGCGATTTGGCCGTGGTCTACCGCCGTGCCGGCCGCTTGAGGGATGCAGAAAGCGCTTACCGGCGGCTTCTGTCAATTCGCCCCGATCTCGCTGAGGCACAGAACAATCTGGGCAACACGCTTTGCGACCTCGAACGCTTCGATGAAGCGGAGGCGGCATTTAGGGCCGCGATCCAGATCCAGCCGGGATGCCAGGACGCCCACTTCAACCTGGCCAACGTGCTCCGCGACCAAGGACGCATCCACGAGGCAATCGCTTCCTATCGCATGGCCTTGGAACTTGCACCCGACGACCTTCAAGCCCATAGCAATCTTCTGCTGGCGCTGAACTACGCGAATCCGATCGACACGGAGTCGTGCCGAAGCGAGGCAAGGCGATATGCCGAAGCTGTGGCTCGAAAGACACCGTATCGATTCACGGAGTGGGCTTGTCGGCGTGATCCGGAGCGCCTTCGGCTCGGCTTCGTGTCCGGCGATCTTCGCAGTCATCCGGTGGGTTACCTGATAGAAGGACTATTAAGGGGACTCGACGCCACGCGCATCGAGGCGATCGCATACCCGACGAACCCCGCGACGGACACTGTCACCAACCGCCTGAAGAACTATTTTGCGGCATGGAAGCCGATCCACGGCTTCGGTGACGAAGGGGCCGCTCGGCGTATTCACGACGACGGCGTGCACATACTGATCGATTTGACCGGTCATACCGCCCACAACCGTCTACCCGTGTTTGCCCTGAAGCCAGCCCCCGTGCAAGTCAGCTGGCTGGGCTATTTTGCGACCACAGGCTTGGCCGAGATGGACTACGTTTTGACCGATCCGTGGTCGACGCCGTCAGACCGCAAAAAGGACTTCACGGAAACGCTGTGGCAGCTACCAGAGACGCGGCTCTGCTTCGCGCCACCTCCGGACGAGGTGCCATGCTCGTCGCTGCCACCCGCGTTAGAGAACGGGTACGTTACGTTCGGTTGTTTCAACAACATGACGAAGATTAACGATGACGTTATAGCTCTGTGGGCTCACGTCCTTGATGCCGTTCCGAACAGCCGCCTGCTGCTGAAAGCTCATCAACTGGGGCGCGCATCGTGTCGAGATAGAATCTTGAAACGGTTCGCCGCGAACGGCATTTCTCCATCCCGCCTTATGCTGGAAGGCCCGACACCGCACCACGCCTATCTCGCGACATATCACCGGCTGGACATAGCACTCGATCCCTTTCCTTTTTCGGGCGGCATGACAAGCATTGACAGCCTTTGGATGGGAGTTCCCATCCTGACGCTGCAGGGAAGCACGCTTGTTTCGAGGCAGGGAACAAGCATTCTGGCAAATGCCGGGCTGCATGACTGGATTGCCAAGGACAAGGATGACTACATCGCGAAGGCGATTCATCACGCTAAGGATGTCGACCGACTGTTGAAATTGCGAAGCGGCATGCGGCCCCGTCTTCTTGATTCCCCCCTCTGCAATACAAAGCGTTTCGCCAGCCATTTCGAGAGTGCCATGTGGGACATGTGGCGTCGGCACGTGGCTTCATGACGACGGGGACCACCATAGGAATTCTTGGTGCTGCATGGTTGGTCTTTGGACTCTTCCACTCCGCCACGGCCTCCTTTCATGTAAAGCGCTGGGTCGCAAACCGGTGGCCCGCTGCCGCGCCTTGGTATCGCCTCGCCTACAACGCCGTCTCGCTGATTGCGGTGCTGCCGATCCTGTACCTCTCCTACGCGCCTGGCGGCGAGCCGCTGTGGCAATGGCAGGGCGCCTGGCGCTGGCTGTCGCATGCGCTGGCGATCGCGGGAATGGCCGGCTTCGTCGTCACCTCGCGCTGGTATGACATGGATACCTTCCTCGGGCTGCGGCAGATTCGCGAGGGCGACCGCCAGCCGGACGGGCACGAGCGCTTCCGCATTTCGCCGATCCACCGCTTCGTCCGCCATCCCTGGTATTTCTTCGGCCTCATCCTGGTCTGGAGCAGCGACAAGACGCTGCCGCTGCTCGTCTCGACGATCGCCATCACGATCTATTTCATCGTCGGCTCGAGGCTGGAGGAAAGGAAGCTGCTGGCGATCCACGGCGACGCGTATCGGCGCTACATGGAGCGCGTCCCCGGGCTTGTTCCCATGCCATGGAAGCGCCTGACGGCGGAGGAAGCGGAGCGGCTGGCCGGTTAGTGCAGCGTGCGGGGCATCGACAGCAGGAACTCGGCGATCGGGGCCTCGAACTGCGTCCCGTCCTCGGCTGTCATCTGGTAGCTGCCCTTCATGGTTCCCACGGCGGTCGCCAGCGCGCAACCGCTGGTGTACTCGAAGCGCTGTCCGGGCTGGAGCAGCGGCTGCTGGCCGACGACGCCGAGCCCTCGCACTTCCTGCACGACGCCTTCGCCGTCGGTGATGATCCAATGCCGCGAGACGAGCTGCGCCGCCACGCTTCCGGTGTTGATGATCTCGATGGTGTAGGAGAACACGTGGCGGCCGTCGTCCGGATCGGACTGGTCCGCCAGGTATTGGGTCTTCACCTGCACGTCGATCGCGTACTTCGCTTCAGCCATTGTTCGCCGCCTTATGCATGCCATCAGAAAAAATTAGTCGGCCTGATGGAAGTCGCCGGCTAGAATCCCTTCCATTCTCTCACGAGGTCGACCATGTCCAAGTTCCGCATCGCTCCTTCGATCCTCTCGGCCAACTTCGCCAAGCTCGGCGACGAAGTGGACAACGTCCTCGCCGCCGGCGCGGACATCGTGCATTTCGACGTCATGGACAACCATTACGTGCCGAACCTGACCATCGGCCCGCTGGTCTGCGAAGCGCTGCGCAAGCACGGCGTCACGGCGCCGATCGACGTGCACCTGATGGTGAAGCCGGTCGACCGCATCGTGCCCGATTTCGCCAAGGCCGGCGCGACCTACATCACCTTCCACCCGGAAGCGTCCGAACACATCGATCGCACCATCGCGCTGATCCGCGACAACGGCTGCAAGCCCGGCCTGGTGTTCAATCCGGCGACGCCGCTCGACGTGCTGGAATGGACGCTCGACAAGCTCGACATGGTGCTGCTGATGAGCGTGAACCCCGGCTTCGGCGGCCAGAAGTTCATCCCGCACGTGCTGGAGAAGGCGCGCCGCGTGCGCAAGATGATCGAGGCGACGGGCAAGGACATTGCGCTCGAGATCGACGGCGGCGTCGGCCCGGCGAACATCCTCGAGGTGGCGAAGGCCGGCGTCGACACCTTCGTCGCCGGTTCCGCCGTGTTCGGCGCTGGCAAGGACTCCGATCCGCACCGCTACGACTCGGTGATCGCCGCGCTGCGCGCGGAACTCGCGAAGGCGCGATGACGCGAAGCTTCGCCGTCCAGGCGGTCCTGATCGACCTCGACGGCACCATGCTGGACACGGTGCTCGACCTGCATGCGGCGGCGAACGCGATGCTGCGCGAGTTCGGGCGCCCTGAGGTTTCCGTCGACGCCATCCGCAGTTTCGTCGGCCGCGGCATTCCCAATCTCGTCAAGCGCTGCCTCGCCGGCCGACTGAACGCGGC
>DASVZD010000204.1:0-1551 GCA_036391815.1 Rhodocyclaceae bacterium | reverse complement strand
TGGCCCAACTCGAAGCGAAGAAGGTGGCGGCATGAAGAACCTGCTCGTCGAACTGTTCGTCGAAGAACTGCCGCCCAAGGCGCTCAAGAAGCTGGGCGAGTCCTTCGCGCAGACGCTGTCGCAAAGCCTGAAGGCGCAAGGCCTGGTCTCGGACGCCGCTGCCGTCACGCCGTACGCGTCGCCGCGCCGGCTGGCGGCCCACGTGACCGCCGTCGCCGCGCAGGCCGCCGACCGCAAGGTGTCGCAGAAGCTGATGCCGGTCGCCGTCGGTCTCGACGCTTCGGGCAACGCCACACCTGCGCTGCTGAAGAAGCTCGGCGCGCTGGGCGCCGATGCGTCCGCCGTGTCGAACTTGCGGCGCGAATCCGACGGCAAGGCGGAGGTGCTGTTCTTCGACAGCACGGCCAAGGGCGCGACGCTCCCCGAGGGCCTGCAGAAAGCCCTCGAAGCAGCGCTCGCCGGCCTGCCGATTCCCAAGGTCATGACCTACCAGCTGGCGGACGGATGGACGACGGTCAACTTCGTGCGTCCCGCCCATTCGCTGGTCGCGCTGCACGGTGCCGACGTCGTGCCGATCTCCGTGCTCGGCATGGCGGCGGGCCGCGAGACCCAGGGCCATCGCTTCGAAGCGGCCAGCGCCGCGGTGTCGATCAAGGAAGCCGACAGCTACGCTCAGCAGCTCGAAAGCGAAGGCGCGGTGATCCCGGGCTTCGCCGCGCGCCGCGCGGAGATCGTGCGTCAGCTCGCTGAAGCCGCGGCCAAGGGCGGCGGCAAGCCCATCGAGGACGAGGCGCTGCTCGACGAAGTGACGGCGCTGGTCGAGCGCCCCAACGTGCTGATCGGCCAGTTCGAGGAAAGCTTCCTGCAGGTGCCGCAGGAATGCCTGATCCTCACCATGAAAGCCAACCAGAAATACTTCCCGCTGCTCGACGCCGCGGGCAAGCTGACCAACAAGTTCCTGATCGTCAGCAACATCCGCCCGGCGGACGCCTCGGCGGTGGTCGGCGGCAACGAGCGCGTGGTGCGCCCGCGCCTGGCCGACGCCAAGTTCTTCTTCGACCAGGACCGCAAGAAGTCGCTGATCGACAGAATTCCGGGACTGGCCAAAGTCGTCTATCACAACAAGCTCGGCACCCAGGGCGAACGCATCGATCGCGTCGTCGCAATTGCGCGCGCCATCGGCGACGAACTCGGCGGCGGCGAACTGACTCGCATGGCGGACCGCGCCGCCGCGCTGGCGAAGGCCGACCTGCTGACCGACATGGTCGGCGAGTTCCCCGAGCTGCAGGGCATCATGGGCCGCTACTACGCGCTCAACGACGGCGAGCCGGCCGAGGTCGCGGACGCCGTCGAGGACCACTACAAGCCGCGCTTCGCCGGTGACAGCCTGCCGCGCGGCAGAGTCGGCATGGTGGTGGCGCTGGCCGACAAGCTCGAGACGCTCACCGGCATGTTTGGCATCGGCCAGGTGCCGACCGGCGACAAGGACCCGTTCGCGCTGCGCCGCCACGCGCTCGGCGTGATCCGCATGCTGTCGGAGGGCGGCATCGA
>DASVZD010000203.1:0-5266 GCA_036391815.1 Rhodocyclaceae bacterium | reverse complement strand
TCGACCTCGACGTAGAGCGGGAAGGTGACGTCGTGGCGCAGCAGCTCGAAGCGCGGGCTGCCGAGCAGCTGGCGGATGTTCTGCTTGCTGCCGGTGAAGAAGTTGTCGATGCACAGCACGTCGGCGCCGGCCGCCACCAGGCGGTCGCACAGGTGGCTGCCGAGGAAGCCGGCGCCCCCGGTGACCGCGACGCGGTTCATGCCGTGGCGAAGCGCGGCAAGGGGGCCTCGGCGGCGGCGGGCGTCGCGCCGGCCAGCAGCGCCGCGCTGCGGGGTCCCTCGGCGAACAGCAGATCCACCGCCGAGAGCCCGGCGACGAATTCGCCGCCGCCGGCCTGCCGGTACCGCGGATGCTCGAAGGCCTGCCAGGCGATGTCGACGCCGGCCTCGGCGAAGGCGTCGCGGTCCAGGTAGTGGCGCGAGCCGCCGAGTCCGGCGAGGTAGGTATCGGCGCCGGCGGCGAGGCAAAGGTTGAGGATCAGCTGCGACTTGGTTCCCGGCACGTCGAGTTCCGAGCTCATCACCAGCGGCGTGCGGATGCCGAAGGCGTCGCGCAGGAAGTCGACCGAGGCCCGGTCGATGTCCGCCAGCCGTTCCCAGCGGGATTCCAGGATGCCGCACAGGTCGGCGGCGTAGTCTTCGAGGAAAGGCGCGTCGCGGTAGGCGTGGCGCAGCGTGCGCGCGAGGTTGGCGCCCCACCAGCGCGCCTCGCCGGGCGGCGGGTTGTCGAGCCGCTTGTCGATGATGCGCTCCTGCTGCGAGTGCTGCTGGACCGGGACGGTGATCCATTGCGGCCGGCCGTCGACCAGGATGCGCGTGCGGTTCTGGTAGTTGCGCCGCTCGAACTGCACGTGGTCGAGCACGACGAAGAGGTCGGCCTGGCGCATGCGGTCGAGATAGCCGAGCCAGGGCAGGAAATGCGGCTGGTGCACGGCGACGATCATCGGACCCTCCGGAACGCTGCGATGGCGGAAGTCTAGGCGGCGCCTCCACAGGCCGATGGCAGGCCCGGCTGCGCCGAATGGCGGAGGGCGGGGCACGCCGCGCGTGCGGCCTTTCCCGTCCGTCAGGAGGCCGGCTCCGCCGAACGGACTAGAGGCGCCGGCCGCCGGCGAGGGGAGTTTTCGGGGTGCGCCGCGTAGATTTCCGCAGGACGCCGGGGACCGCCCGGCGCATGTCGAGCGTTCGGCGGAGACCATGCCCATTGTCCAGTCCACGGTAGAACGAGAGACCGAGGTGCCCGTGCGGCAGCCGGGCGTGCGCGTAGTCGCCGGCAGGCTCGACGTCGGCGAGGACGCCGCCGCCGCGCTGTCGGCGTGGCTTTCCCCCGAGGAGCTGGCGCGCGCGCAGCGCTGCCATTTCGAGCGCGACCGGCGCCGCTACATCGTCGCCCGGGCGCGGCTGCGCGAACTGCTGGCGGAAGTGCTGGGCGCCTCGCCCGAGACCATCCGCTTCGAGGACGGCGAGCACGGCAAGCCGATGCTGGGCGGCCGCCACCGCGGCTCGGGCTGGCACTTCAACCTGTCGCGCTGCGGCGACCTGGCGCTCTATGCGCTGTCGGCCGGCCGCCGCGTCGGCGTCGACGTCGAGGCGGTGCGCGAGGTGCGCGGCGCCGAGGAGATCGCCATGCACTGCTTCTCGCGGCGCGAGCGGCTGGCGTGGCGGGCGCTCGATCCGGCCGAACGGCTGCTCGGCTTCCTCAACTGCTGGACCCGCAAGGAGGCCTTCGTCAAGGCGCTCGGCACCGGCATGTCGTTCTCCTACGACCGCTTCGACGTGTCGCTCGTCCCCGGCGCGCCGGCCTGCCTGCTGCGGCTCGACGATCGGCCCGGCCACGAATGCGCCTGGGAGATCGAGGCCTTCGAGCCGCGCGAGGGATTCGTCGCGGCGCTGGCCTGCGAGCGCCGGACCGCTTGTTCCGCATGAGGCGACCATGACTTCTTCCTGCCACCCCGCCGCCTGGGCCGACGAAGGCGTGCAGGCGTTCCGCCATACCGTGCGGCAGTTCATCCAGAAGGAACTGCTGCCCCAGCAGGCGCGCTGGCGCAAGCAGCAGCGGCCGGACGCCGAAGCCTGGACGGCGGCGGGCCGCGTCGGCCTGCTGCTGCCGGACGTGCCCGAGGACTACGGCGGCGGCGGCGGCACCTTCGCCCACGAGTGCGTGGTGGTCGAGGAACTGGAGCACGCCGGCATCCGCTTCGGCGCCAATCTCCAGAGCATCGTCGCCCACTACCTGCTGGCCTTCGGCAGCGAGCAGCAGAAGCGCGCCTGGCTGCCGCGGCTGGCCAGCGGCGAGCTGGTGGCGGCCATCGCCATGACCGAGCCGGGGGCCGGCTCCGACCTGCAGGGCATCAAGACCACCGCGCGTCGCGACGGCGACTTCTACGTCATCAACGGCGCCAAGACCTTCATCAGCAACGGCGCCATGGCGGGACTGGTCTGCCTCGCCGTCAAGACCGACACGCGGGTGCCGGGCATGAAGGGCATCTCGCTGGTGGTGGTGGAGACCAAGGACCTGCCCGGCTACAGCGCCGGCCGTCCGCTCGAGAAGATCGGCATGCACGAGCAGGACACCTGCGAGCTGTTCTTCGACGACGTGCGTGTGCCGGCGGAGAACCTGCTCGGGGGCGCCGAGGGCAAGGGCTTCGCCCAGATGATGGAGCAGCTGCCCTACGAGCGCCTGAGCATCGCCGTGGCCGCGGTGGCGATGATGGAGCGCGCCGTGGCGCTGACGGCGCGCTACGCCAAGGAGCGCAGCGCCTTCGGCAAGCAGCTGGTCGAGTTCCAGAACACCCGCTTCGCGCTGGCCGAATGCCGCACCGAGGCGCACATCGCCCGCGTCTTCATCGACGACTGCATCGAGCGCTTCATCGCCGGCGATCTCGACGACATCACCACGGCCATGGCCAAGTACTGGACCACCGAGCGCCAGTGCCGGGTCGTCGACGCCTGCCTGCAGCTGCACGGCGGCTACGGCTACATGAGCGAGTACCCGATCGCGCAGATGTGGGCGGACAGCCGCGTGCAGCGCATCTACGCCGGCACCAACGAGATGATGAAGGAGATGATCGGATGGTCACTATGAACGCGGCCCGCGACTGCACCGGCCTGCACCGCCTGTTCGAGGCCCAGGCGGTGCGCACGCCCGACGCCCCGGCACTCGCCTTCGAGGACCAGAAGCTCAGCTACCGCGAGCTCGATCGGCGCGCCAACCAGCTGGCGCGGCAGATCTGGGAGATGGGCGTCGGGCGCGACACCATCGTCGGCCTCTGCGTCGAACGGTCCATCGAGATGGTGGTGGGCCTGCTCGGCATCCTCAAGGCCGGCGCCGCCTACCTGCCGATCGACCCCGGCTATCCCGCCGAGCGCATCGCCTTCATGCTGGACGACGCCCGCGTCGCCCTGCTGCTGTCGCAGACCGAGGTGGCCGAGCGCCTGCCCGCCGGCCACCTGCAGGTCGTCGCGCTCGACGAGCTCGACTGGACCGGCGAGGACTTCGCGCCGCCGGCCGCCGTCGCCGCGCGCGACCTCGCCTACGTGATCTACACCAGCGGCTCCACCGGGCGGCCGAAGGGCGTGTGCATCGAGCATGCCGCCATCGTCGCCTATGTCGAAGACATCTGCGAGCGGCTGCGCTTCGCGCCGGGCATGAACCACGCGGTGGTGTCCACCATCGCCGCCGACCTCGGCAACACCGTGATCTACCCGGCGCTGGCGAGCGGCGGCTGCCTGCACGTGATCGCGCAGGAGCGCGCCGAGAACCAGGGCATGCTGGCGGAGTACTTCCTGCGCGAGCGCATCGACGTGCTGAAGATCGTGCCGTCGCACCTGGCGGCGCTGCAGGGCGCGCGCAATCCCGAGCACGTGATGCCGGCGCAGCGCCTGATCCTCGGCGGCGAGGCCTCGCGGCTCGAGTGGGTCGCGCGGCTGCGGCGGCTCGCGCCGCAATGCGAGATCCACAACCATTACGGCCCGACCGAGACCACGGTCGGCGTGTGCACCTATCGCGTCGACGGCGAACTGCCCGCCACCCCGTCCGGCAAGCTGCCGCTCGGCGCGCCGCTGCCGCGCGCCCGGCTGTACATCCTCGACGAGCATGGCCAGCGCGTGCCCGACGGCGAGATCGGCGAGCTCCACATCGGCGGCGCCGGGGTCGCGCGCGGCTACCTGAACCGGCCCGACCTGACCCTCGAGAAGTTCGTGCCGGACTCCTTCGGACACGACCGCGGCGCGCGCCTGTACCGCAGCGGCGACCTGGCGCGCCGGCTGCCGGACGGCAGCTACGAGTTCTGCGGCCGCATCGACGACCAGGTCAAGCGCCACGGCTATCGCGTCGAACTGGGCGAGATCGAGGCGGCGCTGCGCGCCCATCCCGGCGTGCGCGACGCCGTGGTGGCGGCGCGCGAGGACGCGGCCGGCGGCATGCAGCTGGCCGCCTACGTGGTGCCGCAGCGCGCCCAGCAGCCGCTGTGGCAGTGGGAGGACCTGCACGTGCTGCCCGACGGCGCGCCGGTCGCCCACCTCAACCGCAACGAGACCGACTACATCTACCACGAGATCTTCGAGCTGCAGGCCTACCTGCGGCACGGCATCCGGCTCGCCGACGGCGACTGCATCGTCGACGCCGGCGCCAACATCGGGCTGTTCACCGTGTTCGCCAACCGCGTCGCGCGCGACCTCACGATGTTCGCCTTCGAGCCCAACCCCGCCGCCTACGCCTGCCTGAAGGCGAACGCCGAGGCCTGGGGCACGCGCGTCAAGTGCCTGCCGCACGGGCTGTCGCGCGACGAGTGCACGGCCGAGCTGACCTTCTTCGAGGGCATGTCGCTGCTGTCGGGCTTCTATGCCGACGTCGCCACCGAGCGCGACGTGGTGAAGCACTACGTCGCCAACCAGCAGGCGGTCGCGGAGGCCGCGCTGGAGGCCGAGATCGACGCGCTGATCGACGCGCGCATGAGTTCGCGCACCGTCACCGCCCAGTTGCGCACGCTGTCGAGCGTGATGGCCGAGGAGGGCATCGCGCGCATCGACCTGCTCAAGATCAACGTCGAGAAGAGCGAGCTCGACGTGCTGCAGGGCATCGCCGCCGGCGACTGGGCGAAGATCCGGCAGCTGGTGATCGAGGTCGACCGCGACTCGAACCTCGACGCCATCGTCGCGCTGCTCGGCGAGCAGGGCTACGAGGTGATCGTCGACCAGGATCCGCTGCTGCACAACACGCAGCTGCGCTACGTCTATGCGGCGCGGCCGCAGCCGGACGGCAGCGG
>DASVZD010000202.1:0-14655 GCA_036391815.1 Rhodocyclaceae bacterium | reverse complement strand
GCGGTGTCGCCGAGGTCGCCATCGATCCCCAAGGCCAGGCCTCCGGATTGGTAGTCGGTGCCGCTGGCGTCGGCCGTCGCCTTGACGTCGCCGGAACCGCCGAAGCCGCGCAGCCACATGCCGCGTTCGCTCGCGTTCGCTCCCTTCCTCTTGGCAGACCCCAGGTGATGGATCAAGAACTGCGACCAGTCCGTGCCGCTGTAAGCGAGCAGCGAGCCTTGCGTGAAGCCGACGGCGAGCGGCTGCGAGGCGCTGCTGTCATTGAGCCGGTCGAACAGCATTTCCTGGAACTGCCGGCTTTGCTGCATCGCCAAGGTTCCAGCGTAGCTGTTCTGCACTCCCGAGAGGCTGTCGTAGGCGCTTCGCGCCTGGGGCGCCGAAAAGCCGACGATGGTGTTGAGCAGCGATCGCATATCGGCGTTGGCGCCGCCGCTGCTGGTGATGGCGGCGAGCGCATTTCCCAACTCGCGCTGATTCGGGGTGACGGCGACGGCGCCCAGGCTGACGTCATTGCGCAACAAATTGAGATAGACGTTGTTGGCGTCATAGCTCAGGCTGGGCGTGAGGAAGGCAAGGTTGGAGGTGACTCCGCCGAAGGTGCCGGACACGCCGCCGTCGGCGCTGAGGATGGTGTAACGGGTAACAAATCCGTAGTTGCCGGTCTCGGCCAGCACCTGAACCGTGCCGCCCAAGGTGGCGGTATGGCCGCCGGTGACGTTGAGCAGGCTGGTCTCGCCGGGATTGAGTTCGACGGCGAATATGGAACCGGGATTGAAAACGACGTTGCCGTTGACGGTCAGGGTGCCGATGGAGCCGCCGGGCATGATCGAGCCGCTGCTGGTGACGTTGCCGGTAATGGAGCCGTGGCCGCGTAGCGTACCGCCCGCATTCACCGTGACGTTGCTGGCGATGCTGGCGCCGGGGGTATTGATGTCGCCCACTTCCAGCGTACCGGCGGAAACCGTGGTGGTCCCCGTGTACGTGTTGACGCCATTGAGGATCAACAAACCGCTGCCGCTCTTGGTGAGATTGCCGCTGCCGGACAGCACACCCGAATATGTAGTGCTCGAATTGTTGCCGCCGGCGGTCAATGTTGCCGAGCCCAGCGCGACGTTGCCCGCGCCGGCAAGCGAACCCAGCGTCTGGTCAAAGTTGTTCAGGTCAAGTACCGCGCCGGATGCTAAAGTCATTGCGCTGTTGTTGCCCAGCACGTTTGCGGCGCCGGCTTGCAGGGTTCCGGCATTGACCGTCGTGGCTCCGGTGTAGTTGTTGGCGCCGGACAGCGTCAGCGTGCCGGTGCCGCTCTTTGTCAGGCTGCCGCTGCCGGACAGCACGCCCGAATATGTAGTGCTCGAATTGTTGCCGCCGGCGGTCAATGTTGCCGAGTCCAGCGCGACATTGCCGGCGCCAGCCAACGAACCCAGCGTCTGGTCGAAACTGTTCAGGTCCAGCACGGCGCCGGACGCGACGCTTACTGCGCCGCTGCTGCCGAACACGTTGGCGGCGCCGGCTTGCAGGGTTCCGGTATTGACCGCCGTGGCCCCGGTATAGGTATTGGCACCGGACAGCGTCAGCGTGCCGGCACCGCTCTTGGTCAGGCTGCCGCTGCCACCGATGATGCCGGACACAGTTGCGCTGTTGCCGTTGGTGTCGATGGTCCCGCCTGCGCTGCCGAGCGTCATCGGCGTGGTGATGGCCAGTCCGGCGCCGTTGATCCGAAGCGTGCCGCCGGTGAAACTGGCGCTGCTGCCGAAACAGCCGAGGGCGCCGGCGGTGTTGGCGATGAAGGTTCTTCCGCTCGCCAGCATGGCGCTGCCGTTGCCGCAAATGCCTACGGATTGCGGGCTTGTCCCGGCCGCGATGGTGCCGATGCCGGTCAGCAGGCCGGACGAGACCGAATAGATACCGACGGTATTGGACGTGCCCCCTTGAGCCACGTAGACGGCCGTGCCGTCCGGGCTGAGCGCTATCCACGACGGCGAATTACCGGCAGCCACCGTGCCGAGCGAAGCGTTGGTGGCGGCATCGAACTGGGAAATCGAGGTGGTGTTGATGTTGGTGACGTAAAAGCGGCTGCCGTCGGCGCTGACCAGGATGCCGCGCGGATTATTGAGGGTTGCCGTCGGGGTCGCCACTACCGTGTTGGTTGCCGTATCGATGACGTTAACCTTGTTGTTGATGTCTACAACATAAACGCGGGTGCCGGCCGGGTTGACCGCCAGGTCGACGAGCTGGCCGCCGGTATTGATGGTGGCGATGACGCTGTTGGTGGCGGTGTTGATGACGGAAACGCTGCCGTTGCCGAACCCCGTGGCGTCCTGGTTGGCGACGTACGCGCGCGATCCGTCGCTGCTGAACCTGATTGCGCGCGGATTGCTGCCGACGGCGATCGTGGTTGGCGCGCTGAGCTGGCCGGTGAGAGCATCGGCGCTGAACACCGATACGGTATTGACGCCGGCGCCGACGTTCGCCACGTAAACGCGCGTGCCGTCCGGACTCACCGCTACGCCGAAAGGCTTCGTGCCCGTCGCCATCGTTTGCACCACGGTGTTGGTGCCGGTGTCGATAACCTTGACCTGGTTGCTGCCGGAGGCGGAGACATAAGCGAAGGCCTGGTCTCCCCGCACTGCCGCTTGTTCCGCCGTGTTGATGCCGGCGATCGTGGTCACCGCCGTCAGGCTGCCGTCCGCGTTGGTCCGGTATACGGAAACGTCGTTGCTGGCGCTGTTGGGGACGTAGACGAGCTGGCCGGCCTGGGCGTGGGCGTGGCCTGCGGACAGGGCAAAGCCGAGAGCGAACAGGGCAGGGGTGAGGAATGGGAGTCTGGTCGAGATCATGGCGGATGTGAAGTGAAAATCATGGTTGCCCGAGCCACAGCGCCATCAGTGCAGGGCGGTTGTTGACGGCGAACTTGCGGTAGATGGCGGTGACGTATTCATGCGTCGTGTGGTAGCTCCGGCCGAGGTCCGCTGCGATTTGCTTTTCGGTTTGGCCGGTGAGCAAGCCTTGCAGTACGCGACGCTCCACCTCGGTCAACGGCGTGCCCGCGACAAGGAGGCCATGGCTCAGCAGCAGCTGGCGATGAAACCATTTGATGCCGCGAAGCGCATAGGCGAGGACATCGCGTTCCTGCGCACCGAAACGCGGCTCGCCCACGGCGCGGAATACACCGAAGTAGGACTCGGCGTCCGTGTTAACCGGGAAGGCGACATAGATCGCGTCCTCGCGGTCGCAATCGCGATAGTAGGTGCGATAGAAGTCCGACTCGAACCACCCTTGCGGCACGGCGTCGCAAAGCCGGTAGGCACGGAAACGGCCGAATCGGGCGATGATGCTCGCAGCCGCTTCGTTGATCAGTTGCCGATCGAGTCGCCGGGATTGTTCCTTGACGGCGGAGAGAAGCTTTTCGCTGGGATGGAGAAAACGCACCATCACCGGTCGCCAGCCGTCTGCCGGATCGTCCGGCAGCGCATCCGCGAGGCGCACGGCGCCGATCCAATCGGCATTCTGTCCGCCGACGAGATTGCACAAGCCCTGCATGAGGAACTTCAAGGCGTGATCGACCTGCGCGGCATCGAAGTCCGCCAGATCGTCCCAAAGAAGGTGTATCCGCTCGCGCAGTTCCTTGTCGATCGTCATGGAACGGATTGCCGGTCAGGGCGATCCGCGGCGTCGGGGCGGCATGGCATGGCAGTGATGACGGAGCGATAGATTGGCGGCCCGAACTATGCCAATTCCATCGGATTTGCAAAACCCCCTAATTAGGGGGTGGTTATGTGGCGCTGCCGAGCCACAATGCCATCAATGCCGGCCGATTATTGACGTTGAATTTCCGGAAAATGCTGGTGACGCAGTCGTGCGTGGTGTGGAAGCTCTTTTGCAGGCCTGCCGCGATTTGCTTCTCGGATTGTCCGGTCAGCAGACCCTGCAGTACCGTCCGCTCTGACGGCGTCAGCGGCGAGCTGGCGACCAGCAGTCCGTGGCCCAGCAGCTGTTGGCGGTGGAACCACTTGAGGCCGCGCAACGCATACGCGACGGCGTCGCGCTCCGCCTCGCTGAAGCGAGGATGCGCGGAATCGCGGAAGATGCCGAAGTAGGCTTCGCCGTCTTCATTGACCGGGAACCCCACCCAGATGGCATCGGCATGGCCGACGCCGCAATAATGCACCCGGTAATAGTCGGAATCGAACCAGGCGGGCGGCACCAGGTCGCACAGGCGGTTGGCTCGGAACGCACCGGCCAGCGCGACGTTGCGGATGGTGGTCTCATCCACGCTCCCTTGTTCGAGGTTCTTCGCCTGTTCCCTGGTGTTGTCCTCGAGCGGGCGCGACGGCTGCAGGAAGCGGATGGTGCGCGGCCGCCAACCGTGCACTGGATCGCCGGGCAGGATGTCCGCTAGGCGGACGGCGCCAACCCAGGTTGCGTTCTGTGCATCAACGAGTTCGCAGAGGAACCCGAGCAAGTGATCGAGCGCGTCGTCGATTCGCCCGGCGTCGAAGTCCGCCAGTTCGTCCCAATGGACGTGGATGCGTTCCGCGGTGCCGGCATCCATGCGAAGCCCGCGGTCAGCCGCACACGGCGCATCGCGGATCGCGCGGCACCGTAATCCGGCGCCATTCCATCGCCAGGCCATCGAGCAGCAGCAGGCGACCGGCGAGGGTCTCGCCGCAGCCGATCAGAACCTTCAGCGCCTCGGCTGCCTGGGTCGTGCCGACGATGCCGGTGAGCGGCGCGAAGACGCCCATCACGGCGCAGCGCATTTCCTCGACGTCCTGGCTCTCCGGAAACAGGCAGTGATAGCAGGGCGCGTCGTCCTTGCGCTTGTCGAACACCGCGATCTGTCCGTCGAAGCGGATCGCGGCGCCGGAGACCAGCGGCACCCGATGTTTGACGCACGCCCGGTTGACGGCGTGGCGCGTGGTGAAGTTGTCGCAGCAGTCGAGCACGACGTCCGCCTTGGCCACCTCGGCGTCGAGGGCGTCGCCGGCCAGGCGCTCCTTCAGGGCGACCACCCGGCACTCGGGGTTGATGTGGCGGAGCGTACGCGCGCCCGATTCGGCCTTCGGCCAGCCCACGGTCTCCGTGGTGTGGAGGATCTGGCGCTGCAGGTTGGTGAGATCGACCGTGTCCCCGTCCGCCAGCACCAGCGTGCCGACGCCGGCGGAGGCGAGGTAGTAGGCGGCCGGGGAGCCGAGGCCGCCGGCGCCGATCACCAGCACGCGGGCGGCCAGGATGCGTTCCTGCCCTTCGACGCCGATTTCCGGCAGCAGGATATGCCGGCTGTAGCGAAGGAGCTGCTCGTCGTTCAAGGGGATGTCAGCGGTCCTGCCTGAGCTCGACCGGCGTGTCGTCGTGGTCGCCGTGCGGGTGATGCTCCCAGGCCTTGGAATAGATCTCGTTGGACTTCTTGAGCAGGCGCTCGGGCTGGCGCATGTTGCGCAGCTGGGTCTCCTCGCAGAAGTAGACCAGCGCGCGGATCATCTTGCAGTAAAGCGTGTTCTCGAGGTGGAAGCCGCGCTCGATCAGCGCGCTCTCCAGGCCTTCCATCGTGTAGTCGGTGACTTCGTACCAGACCGACAGGCTGTTGGGCAGCATCCCGGGCGCGACCTCGAGGCCGTCCAGGGCGGACAGCAGCGTCTTCGCCTGCTCGACCTGCCACGGCCGCAGCTTGTTGAAGCGCAGTTCGCGGTGCTTGCGGGTGCCGGACTGGGGAACGAGGGGATGCGAGCGCTGGAGCCCTCGCTCCTTGTCACGCATCCGCCTCGCGCGCTCGACGTCCATGTCAGCGCTTGATGATCTGCCACGCCTTGAGGAGATTCACGGCCTGGCCCAGCTGGTAGTCGTTCTTGCCCGCGACTTCGAATGCGGGCGCCTTGGGCGCTTCTTCCTCTTCCTCCTTGCCGCCCTTGCCCTTGCCATTGGCCTTGGCGTGGGGCGGCTTGGTTTCCTTGCCGGCCGACTGGTCCTTGTCGTTGTCGAGATGGCGCTCGAGGTCGGCCTCGCGGATGCGCTCGCGCGTGTCGCCGTTGGCCGATTCCTCCACCACGACGTCCGGGGTGATGCCCTTGGCCTGGATCGAACGGCCGCTCGGCGTGTAGTAGCGCGCCGTGGTCAGCTTGATCGCCGTGTTGCCCGGCAGCGGCAGGATGGTCTGCACGGAGCCCTTGCCGAAGGTCTGGGTGCCCATGACGACGGCGCGCTGGTGGTCCTGCAGGGCGCCGGCGACGATTTCGGAGGCCGAGGCCGAGCCGCCGTTGACCAGCACCACCAGCGGGACGGTCTTGGCCGCGGCAGGCAGGGTCTTCAGCAGGTCGTCCTTCTGGCCGCGCTGGTAGTCGTCGGTGCTGGCCAGGTACTTGCGCTTGGCGTCCTCGGTGCGGCCGTCGGTCGACACCACCAGGCTCTTGGCCGGCAGGAAGGCGGCCGAGACGCCGATGGCGCTGTGCAGCAGACCGCCCGGGTCGTTGCGCAGGTCGAGCACCAGGCCCTTGAGGCCGGGGCCCTTGTCCTTGCCGTTGCCCTTCTCTGCGGCCAGGAACAGCTTGTCGAGCTGCTTGGCGACGTCGGGGACGGTCTCTTCCTGGAACTGGGTGATGCGCAGGTAGCCGTAGCCGGGCTCGATCATCTTCGACTTGACGCTCTGCACCTTGATCTTGTCGCGCACGATGGTCAGCTCGATCGGCTTGGTCTCGCCCTTGCGCACGATGGTGAGCTTGAGCGGCGTCTTCGGCTTGCCGCGCATGCGCTTGACGGCGTCGTTGAGCGTCATGCCCTTGACCGGGGTCTCGTCGAGCTTGATGATCAGGTCGCCCGCCTTGACGCCGGCGCGGTCGGCCGGGGTGTCCTCGATCGGCGAGACCACCTTGACGAAGCCGTCTTCCATGCCGACCTCGATGCCCAGGCCGCCAAATTCGCCTTGCGTGCTGACTTGCAGATCCTTGAAGGCTTCCGGGTCGAGGTAGGCGGAATGCGGGTCCAGGTTGGACAGCATGCCGGAGATCGCGTAGGTGATCAGCTTCTTGTCGTCGATCGGCTCGACGTAGCCCTGCTTGATGGCGTTGAAGACGTCGGCGAACGAGCGCAGCTCCTCGACCGGCAGGGGATTCGGACTGTCCTTCTGCGCGATGGCGGAAAAGTTCAGGCTGAGGAGGACGCCGGCGACAAGCCCGATGAAGACAAGGCCGACCTGTTGGAATTTACTGCGCATGGATTCTCCGGAGGGACCGCACTAGCGCAGGCTCGCCCACTTGAGCGGATCGAATGCCTGCCCTTGGTGCCTGAGTTCAAAGTATAAACCTGATTCCGGGTTGCCCCCGCTGTTGCCGACCGTCGCAATAACCTGCCCCGCGGTCACGGTTTCGCCCGCCTGGAGCAGCAGCGACTCGTTGTTGCCATAGACCGACAGGAAGCCGTCGCCGTGGTCGACGATCATCAGGTTGCCGAAGCCGCGCAGCCAGTCGGAGAACACCACGCTGCCGGGAGCGACGGCGTGCACCTCGGTGCCTTCGGCGGCGCGGATGAACAGGCCCTTCCAGGTGGCGCCGCCTTCGGCGCGCCGGCCGCCGAAGCGGCCCTCGATGGTGCCGCGCACCGGCAGCCTCAGCTTGCCCTTGAGCGCCGCGAAGGCGCCGCCGGCGCTCGCCGGGTCGGGCAGGTGGCGGTTGCTGAGCGCCGCTTCCGGCGCGGCGCGCGCGGATTTCGCCTTGGCATGGGGACGCGCCGCCGCGATGCGCGCCAGCCCCTCGATCAGCTTGCCCAGGCGCTGCTCGTCGCGGCGCATGGTGTCGATCTCGCGGCGCTGGGCCTTGATGCGATCGGCTACCTTGGCCAGCGTGGCGTGGCGCTGCTGCCGCTGCGCCATCAGCGCGGCGCGCGCCTGCTGCTGCTGCTGCTCGATGGCGGCGAGCTGTTCGGCCTTGCCGCGCGCGGCATCCGCCAGGCGCGCCTTCTCCGCCGCCGCGGCGCGCAGGCTGCCGATCAGATCGGCCTTGGCCTTCGACAGCAGCGTCAGGAAGTGGTAGTCGCGCGCCGCCTGGTTGGGATCGCGGCCGGCGATCACCAGCTGCAGCGCATCGGTGTCGCCGCGCACGTAGTGGCGGAACATCAAGCGCGCGAGCTGCTGCTGTTGGGTCTCGGTCTGCTGCAGCAGGCGCTGCGTTTGCTGCTGGAGGTCGGCCAGCTCCGCTTGCGTCTGCGCGCGGCCGAGCCCGAGTTCGCGCAGCCGGCGGTTCGCGTCGGAGATCGACGATTCCGTCTCGCGCAGCTGGTCGGCGGCATAGGCCTTGGATTCCTCGCTCTTGGCGAGGTCGCGGCGCAGCGCGTCGATGCGGCCGCGCAGGTCGGAGAGTTCGGCTTTCTTTTCGGCGATGGGAGCTGCCGGTGCGAGCACCGGCAGCAGCAGCAGCGCGCACAGCAGCGCGCCGGCGAAACTACTTGGCCTTGCCCTGGTTGGCAACGGCTTCCATCGCCTTCTTGATGGCCTCGGGATCGCCGAGGTAATAGTGCTTGATCGGCTTGAGGTCGGCGTCCAACTCGTAGACGAGCGGCTGCGCCGTCGGGATGTTGAGCTCGACGATGTCGGCGTCGGAGACGTTGTCGAGGTACTTGATCAGCGCGCGCAGGCTGTTGCCGTGCGCCGCGATGATCACCCGCTTGCCGGACTTCACCGTCGGGGCGATCTGCTGCTGCCAGTAGGGCACGAAGCGCGCGACCGTGTCCTTCAGGCACTCGGTGCGCGGGAACTGCCCGGGCGGGATGTCGGCGTAGCGGGGATCGTCGGCCTCGATGCGCGGGTCGCCGTCGGGCAGCCGGGGCGGCGGCGTGTCGTAGGCGCGGCGCCAGACCTTCACCTGCGCCTCGCCGTATTTCGCCGCGGTCTCGGCCTTGTCGAGCCCCTGCAGCGCCCCGTAATGCCGTTCGTTCAGGCGCCACGAGTGCTCGACGGGAATCCACAGCTGGTCCAGTTCCTCGAGCACGACGTTGAGCGTCTTGTTGGCGCGCTTGAGCACCGAGGTGAAGGCCACGTCGAAGCGGTAGCCTTCCTTCTTGAGCAGGCGGCCGGCGGCGACAGCCTCGGCCTTGCCCTTCTCGGTCAAATCGACGTCGGTCCAGCCGGTGAAGCGGTTTTCCTGGTTCCAGGTGGATTCGCCGTGGCGAAGCAGAACGATCTTGTGCATGGGAAGTCGGCGGGTGAGTAATGGCGGGGAATGATACGGCGGATCGGGCAACCGGCGCCAGACGGGCCCAAGCGGCCACTTGCAGTGCTTTATAATATTCGGAAATTGGTGTGGGGGCCGAGATGAACAGCAGCAGCATCGTGGATTTGATGGACCACCAGGAACATATCGAAACGGCGGCGCGGGCGCTGAAGGCCATCTCGCATCCGCTGCGCCTGAAGATCCTTTGCGTGCTCGGCCCCGAGGAAGTGTGCGTGCAGGACATCGTCGAGGCGGTCGGCACCTCGCAGAGCAACATCTCCCAGCACCTCGCCATCCTGCGCGACAAGGGCGTGCTGCAGACGCGCAAGGACGCCAACCGCGTGTTCTACCGCGTCGCCGACCAGCGCACGTTGCAGCTGGTGGCCCTCATGCGCGAAGTATTCTGCGGCGTCGTCGCGTAGTTCCCCTCCCAATCAGAAGAGAAGACAGACATGGAGTTCATCCAGGAAAACATCACGTGGGTCATGCTGGCCGTGGTCAGCGGCGGCATGCTGCTGTGGTCGATGGCGAAGGGCACCGGCGGCATTTCGGTCGCCGAGGCGACCAACCTCATCAACCGCGAGGACGGCATCGTGCTCGACGTGCGCGAGTCCAACGAGTGGACCACCGGCCACATCCCGAACGCGCGCCATATCGCGCTGGGTCAGCTGGCCGGCCACATCTCCGAGCTGGAAAAGCTCAAGGACAAGCCGATCATCGTCTGCTGCGCCAGCGGCAACCGCTCGTCGTCGGCCTGCGCGACGCTGACCAAGGCCGGATTCGGCCGCGTCTTCAACCTGGCCGGCGGCATCGGCGCCTGGCGCGACGCCGGACTGCCGGTCACCACCAAGCACTGAGGAGCGCTCCATGCAGAAAGTCGTCATGTACGCCACCGCCGTCTGCCCCTACTGCGTCCGCGCGGAGCAGCTGCTGCGCCGCAAGGGCGTGACGGACCTCGAGAAGATCCGCGTCGACCTCGATCCCTCGCGCCGCACCGAGATGGAAACCCGCGTGCCGGGCGCCCGCACGGTGCCGCAGATATTCATCGGCGATACCCATGTCGGCGGCTGCGACGACCTGCACGAGCTGGACCGGCTCGGCAAGCTGGATCCGCTGCTGGCGGGCGCGTGACGGCCGGCCGTGCTTAAATACGGTTTTTCCGACCGCGAGCCATCATGACCGACGCAGCACAATCGCAAGCCGACCAGCAGCCGATCTTCAACATCGAGAAGCTGTACGTTAAGGATCTTTCGCTCGAGGTCCCCAACGCCCCGCAATGCTTCCTCGAGCGGGAAGCGCCGGAAGTCCAGGTCCAGCTCGCCACGACGGGCACCGGGGTCGGCGAGGCCATCTTCGACGTCGCCCTCACCGTGACGGTGACGGCCAAGATCAAGGACAAGACGCTGTTCCTCGTCGAAGTGGCGCAGGCCGGCCTGTTCCATATCCGCAACGTGCCCGAGCAGGAGCTCGAGCCGATCATCGCCGTGGCCTGCCCGAACATCCTGTTCCCGTTCGCCCGCGAGGTGGTCGCCGACGCCGTCACCCGCGCCGGCTTCCCGCCGGTGCTGCTGGCCCCGGTGAATTTCGAGCTGATGTACCGCCAGCGGCTCGAGCAGCAGGCGCAGGCCGGCGCAGAAAGCCCCACCCCGATTCAGTAAGCCATGCGGCGCCTCGCGATCCTCGCCGCCGTTCTCGCCGCCTCGCCCGCCTGGGCGATCGACTACCTGTCGGTGGCGGAGCCGGCGGCCATGTACGACGCCCCCTCCCAGAAGGCCAAGCCGCTGTTCGCCATCGCCGCCGGCACGCCGGTGGAAGCCGTGGTGACGCTGGAAGGCTGGGTCAAGGTGCGCGACCCGAAGGGCGACCTCGCCTGGATCGAGAAGCGCAACCTCAGCCAGCAGCGCACGGTGATGGTCACGGCGGATGGCGCCGAGGTGCATGTGCAGGCCGACGACAAATCGGCGGTCGTGTTCGCCGCCGCCAAGGACGTCGTGCTCGAATGGCTGGAGCCCGGCCCGCTGGGCTGGGCGCGCGTCAAGCACCGCGACGGCCAGACCGGCTTCATCAAGACCAGCCAGGTCTGGGGTAGCTGAGCATGCGCATCGCCGTGCTCGGTGCCGGCGCCTGGGGAACCGCGCTGGCGCTGTCCTTCGCCTCCCGTCATTCGATCGCGCTGTGGACGCTGGAGGCGGATCACGCCGCGGCCATGCGGGCCGACCGCGAGAACAAGCGCTTCCTGCCGGGCCATGCGCTGCCGCAGGAAATCGCCATCGGCAACGACATTCCCGCAGCCCTGAGCGGCGCCGAGTTCGCCATCGTCGCGACCCCGGTGGCGGGATTGCGGCCGACGCTCGAGGCGCTCGCCCGCCATGCGCCCGGGCTGCCCTTCGCCTGGGTCTGCAAGGGGCTCGAGGCGAACAGCGGCCTGCTGCCGCACCAGGTGGTCGACGCCACGCTGCATGAAGCGCGCTGCGGCGTGCTCACCGGCCCGAGCTTCGCCGAAGAGGTGGCCAACGGCCAGCCGACGGCGGTCGCGCTGGCCTCGCGCGATGCCGGCTTCGCCCGCCGCTGGGCCGAGGAACTGCATGGCCCGCGGCTGCGCATCTATGCGAACGACGATCTGGTGGGCGCCGAAGTCGGCGGCGCCGTGAAGAACGTGCTGGCCATCGCCACCGGCATCTGCGACGGCCTCGGCCTCGGCCTCAACGCCCGCGCCGCGCTGCTCACCCGCGGCCTCGCCGAGATCACCCGCTTCGGCGTGGCGCTCGGCGCCAAGCGCGAGACCTTCATGGGCCTGACGGGCCTGGGCGATCTCATCCTCACCTGCACCGGCGACCTCTCGCGCAACCGCCGCGTCGGCCTCGCCCTGGCGCAGGGCAAGCGGCTCGACGACATCGCGCGCGAACTCGGCCATGTCGCCGAAGGCGTGCCGACGACCCGCGAGGTCGCCCGCCGCGCCGCCGAACTCGGCGTCGACATGCCGATCACCGCGGCCGTCAACGACGTGCTCGCAGGCCGCATCACCCCGGCCGACGTCGTCGACCGACTGATGAGCCGCCACCAGAAGGCCGAATAGCGATGAGCATGTTCGGCCTGATCGACGCGATCGATAAGGCTGGCATCGATTATGTCGTTGTCGGCGGGCTTGCCGTTGCGCTGCACGGATACCAGCGCCTCACGATGGACGTCGACGTCGCGATCGCGATGACGCCCGACAATGTGAAGCGGTTCATAGATTGCGCAAAGACGGCCGGCTGGGCGCCTGTTGCGCCAATTGCGCTCGATGGGTTGGCCGATCCCGAGCAGGTCGAGCGCTGGTATCGCGAGAAAGGCATGCTGGCCCAATGGCAGGAAGAGCAATGACTGCGGAAGAGAACTACCGTTTCCTGCAGGAGATGGATGCCAACCGCCGCTTCATGCTTGCCGCTTATCGCGACAATCCCTCGCTGCTGGCCAAGGCCGAGCCGCGGATTCGCGCCTGGCTGACGGCCGTGGAGGCCAGCCGTGGCGACATAGCGGCGCAGCCGGCTCCGAGGGCCGAATAGTCAGGCGCCGCCGGCGAAGCCGTGCTGGCGCCAGGCTTCGTATACGGTGATCGCCACCGAATTCGAGAGGTTGATGCTGCGGTTGCCGGGGAGCATCGGCAATCGGATGCGCCGTTCCGGCGGGAACTCGGCAAGCAACTCCTCCGGCAGTCCGCGCGATTCCGGCCCGAAGACGAACACGTCCCCGGGCGCGAAGGCCTGCCGGTCGTGGCGTTCGGCGCCCTTGGTCGTCATCGCGAACAGCCGGTGGCCGGCGAGCTGCGAGCGGCAGTCCTCCCAGTTCTCGTGAACCTTCACCGGCACGAACTCCGCGTAGTCCATGCCGGCCCGCTTGAGCGTCGGGGCGGAGATATCGAAGCCGAGCGGCTTGACCAGATGCAAGGTAGCGCCGGCATTGGCGCACAGGCGCACGACGTTGCCGGTATTCGGCGGGATCTCGGGCTGGAACAGGACGACATGGAACATGCGGGTGAATCCCTGAGTATTAGTGTGGTTTGGCGCGGCGATGTGCGAGATAATCCGCCGCGGCGAACATTCTCGCCCGAATTTCCAGGGAGTGACTGATGGCCCGCGCGCCGGAACGCATCCGCCTCGGGGACCTGCTGATCCAGCAAGGCCTGCTCACCGACGAGCAGCTCAAGCTCGCGCTGACCGAGCAGAAGCGCAGCGGCCGCAAGCTCGGGCGCATCTTCGTCGAGAGCGGCTTCGTCACCGAGGAAGGCATCGCCCGGGCGCTGGCGCGCCAGCTGCGCGCCGAATACGTCGATCTGCGCAATTTCCAGCCCAAGCCCGAGCTCATCAAGCTGATTCCCGAGGCGCAGGCGCGGCGTCATCGCGTGCTGGTGCTGGGCGAGACCAACGGCGTCCTGCAGGTCGGCTTCACCGACCCGGCCAACCTCGAGACCTACGACGACGTGGTGCGGCTGCTCAAGCGCGACTTCGACGTCGCCGTGATCGTCGAGAGCCAGCTGCTGCCGCTGCTCGACCGCGTCTACCGGCGCACCGAGGAAATCTCGAACCTCGCCAAGGACCTGACCCAGGAGATGGGCGACCTGCCGGGCGACTTCGGCGCCATCCTCGGCATGACGAGCACGGCGGCGGAGGATGCGCCGGTCGTCCGGCTGCTGCAGACCGTGTTCGAGGAGGCGATGAAGACGCGCGCCTCCGACATCCACATCGAGCCGCAGGAAAAGTCGCTGCTGATCCGCTTCCGCATCGACGGCGTGCTGCACGTGCAGACCGAGGCCGACCCGAAGGTCGGCTCGGCGGTGGTGCTGCGCCTCAAGATCATGTCGGGCCTCGACATCTCCGAGAAGCGCCTGCCGCAGGACGGCCGCTTCAACATCAAGCTGCGCGGCAGCAGCGTCGACGTGCGCATCTCCACCATGCCGACGCAGTACGGCGAATCGGTGGTGATGCGGCTGCTGGCGCAGAACGCCGGCCTGCTGCAGCTCGATCGCATCAACATGCCGGTCCACGTGCTGGAGCGCTTCCGCCACGCCATCTCGAAGCCGTCGGGCATCGTGCTGGTCACCGGCCCGACCGGCTCGGGCAAGACCACCACGCTCTACGCGGCGCTCAACGAGCTGAACTCGCCGGAGAAGAAGATCATCACCGTCGAGGACCCGGTCGAGTACCGCCTGCCCGGCATCAACCAGGTGCAGGTGCACGAGAAGATCGACCTCACCTTCTCGCGCGTGCTGCGCACGGCGCTGCGGCAGGACCCGGACATCATCCTGCTCGGCGAGATCCGCGATCAGGAGACGGCCGAGATCGCCATGCGCGCCGCGATGACCGGCCACCTGGTGCTCTCGACGCTGCATACCAACGACGCGCTGACGTCGCCGATCCGCCTACTCGACATGGGCGTGCCGCGCTACATGGTCGCGCTCTCGATCCAGATGGTGCTGGCG
>DASVZD010000201.1:0-17864 GCA_036391815.1 Rhodocyclaceae bacterium | reverse complement strand
CCAACGACGCGCAGCGCATCCAGCGCGCGCTCGAGGTGGTGAGGCTGACCGGCGAGCCGCTCGGCGCCTTCTTCGCCCGCCAGTCCGCGGCGCCGCCGCCCTACCGGCTGCTCGGCCTGGCGCTGGTGCCCAGCGACCGCGCCGTCCTGCACCGGCGCATCGCGGACCGCTTCGACGAGATGCTGGCGAATGGCCTGGTCGACGAAGTGGAAATGCTGCGCGGGCGGTATGCGCTGCATGCCGGCCTGCCGTCCATGCGCTGCGTCGGCTACCGCCAGGTGTGGGACATGCTGGAAGGAGCGCTGCCGGCCGCGGAATTGCGCGACCGCGGAATCTTTGCAACCCGCCAGTTCGCCAAGCGTCAACTCACTTGGCTGAAAAGCACCCCCGGAATCGCCGTAATCGATTGCCTGGAAGCGCATTGGCAGGCGAAAATAGCGCGGCTCGTGCATGACCACATTCGCCGATGACCAGCATCCTCCAAGACAGCGCCGACGCCTTCAAGATCACGTTCCGCCGCGAGATCGTGTTCTACCTGCGCCAACTGATCAACGACGGCGAACTGGTGAGCGTCACCTTCGACGCCGGCCAGCAGAGCATGGTGACGGTGCTGCTCGACGTCGACGAGGAATCCGACGCGGTCATCTTCGACTGGGGCGCCGACGAAGCGGTCAACCAGTTCCTGCTGAAGAGCGCCCGCACCTACTTCATCGCCAGCCCGCAGGGCGTGCGCAACCAGTTCTCCTCCAGCCGCGTCTGGCAGGTCAGCTTCAAGGGCCGCAAGGCGTTCGCGACCGCCATCCCGACCAGCTACATACGCATGCAGCGGCGCGACTTCTTCCGCCTGTCGCTGCCGGTCACGCAGCGCCGGCCGTGCTACTTCCGCGCCGGCGACGCCGCCACCCAGTGGCAGATGTCGGTGATCGACGTCGGCCTGGGCGGCGTCGGGCTCGAGTCGCCGCAGCCCGTGCTGCCCTTCGAGCGCGGCCAGAAGATCGAGCGCGCCACCATCGACCTCGGCAAGTACGGCCGGCTCGACATCGACATGATCGTGCGCTTCATCGGCAGCGTCGCGCGCGGCCCCAAGGAAGTCGGCCGCCTGGGCTGCGAGTTCGTCCGGCTCAAGCCGGCGCAGGAGAACGACTTGCAGCGCTTCATCACGCAGGTGCAGCGCGACGAGCGCGCCAAGCTGGGCTGAAGCCCCGCCCTAGGCGAGGCGGAAGCGCGCCACCGAATCGCGCAGGGCGCGCGACATTTCCTGCAACTGGCGCGCGGCGGCCGCCGTGCGTCCGACCTCTCCCGCGCCCTGCTCGGCTGACTCGGCGATCCGCACCACGCGGTCGGCCACTTCGCTGCTCGCCGAATTCTGCTCGCGGATGGCGTCGTTGATCGACGCCACCGCGGTCGCCACCCGCTGCGCGTTGTCGCGGATGCGGCCGATCGATTCGCCGGCCCGCGCCGTCAGCTCGACGCCCTGCGCGGCCTGGCCTTCTCCCGCCGTCATGCCCGCCACCGCGTCGCGGGTGCGCGCCTGGATGCGGCCGATGGTGTCGGCGATCTCGCCGGTCGACGCGCTGGTGCGCTCGGCCAGCTTGCGCACCTCGTCGGCGACCACGGCGAAGCCGCGGCCCTGCTCGCCGGCGCGCGCGGCCTCGATGGCCGCGTTCAGCGCCAGCAGGTTGGTCTGGTCGGCGATCTCGCGGATGGTGTTCACGATGGCGTTGATCTCGGCGGTATGGCGGTCGAGCTCCTGGATCTGCCCCGAGGAGGTCCGCACGGCTTCCGACAGCGACCCGATGCCTTCGCTGACCCGATGGATGACGGCGCCGCCGTCCTGCGCCTGCTGGTCCGCCTCCACCGTGATGGCCTGCGCGTCCTGCGCACTCTGCGCGATCTGCCCGATGTTGGCGGTCATCTCCTCGATGGTCGCGGCGATGCTCTGCGCCGACTCGCTCTGGTTCTGCGAGCGCTCGGCCACCTTGCCCGCCATGTCCTGCAGCACGTCCGCGTTGGCCGACAGGCTCTCGGCCTGCTGCGTCAGCTCGGCGATCATGCCGCGCAGCTTCGCCTGCATCTGGCCCATCGCGGCCATCACGCTGTCTTCGTCCCCGGCACGCGTCGCGATCGATTCGCGCAGGTCGCCGGCCGCGATGCGCCGCGCCGCCTCCGCGGCCTCGCGCGGCTCGCCGCCGAGCAGGCGGAACAGGCTGCGATGCAGCTGCATCAGGCTGACGATGACGATGCCGCCGATCAGCACGCCCCAGCCGAGGAACTTGAGCGCCTGGGCGCGGAACATGGCATCGACGTCGTCGAGATAGACGCCGGTACCGATCACCCAGCCCCACGGTTCGAACCCCTTCACGTAGGACAGCTTGGCGACCGGGGCGGTCTCGCCGGGCTTGGGCCAGTAGTAGTCGACGAAGCCGGCCCCGTCCCGCTTCACCACGGCGACGAACTCGTTGAACAGCAGCTTGCCGTTGGGGTCCTTCGCCTGCGACATGTCCTTGCCGTCGAGCTCGGGCTTGGCCGTGTGCATGACGATGCGCGACGCCATGTCGTTGACCCAGAAATACTCGACCTTGTCGTAGCGCATGGCGCGCAAGGCGGCCAGCGCGGCCTGCTGCGCGTCTTCCTTGCCGAGCGCGCCGCTGCGCGCCATGGCCTCGAAATGGCCGACCACGCCGTAAGCGGTTTCCACCAGGTTGCGCAGCTTTTCCTCGCGGTCCTGCAGCAGCACGCTGCGTTGCGTGTAGAGCATCACGGCGAACAGCACGAGCAGCGAGCACATGACGAGGACGGTGATGGCCGTCAGCTTGGTACGCAGCGAATGATGCATGGGATGTCCCTGCCGTCGGCAAGGCCTTTGGCAGGCGCCTTGCCAATGTCACAATTAATAATATTTATGATTATGGAGCAAGACATAGGCCGTTGTCCATACGGCAACGGCTGACGACACCATCGGGATAGGCCTACCCGCCGGGGTCAGGCGGTGCGGCCGCTGATGCTTTCGTCCCGCACGACGGCCGAGTAATGGCGGAGGGCGTCGCGCACGTGCGCCTTGAGCAGCCGGTCGTCCAGCGGCTTGGTGAGGAAGCGGTAGACGACGCCCCGGTTCACGGCGTCGACCACCGCCTCGATGTCCGCATAGCCCGCCAGCACGATGCGCACCGTTTCCGGGTAAAGGCTGCGCACCCGGCTGCAGAATTGCGTGCCCGACATGCCCGGCATGCGCTGGTCGCAGACGATGACCTGCACGGCATTGAGGCTCAGCACGTCGAGCGCCAGCTCGCCGCTGTCGGCGGTCAGCACTTCGCAGCCTTCGGTCAGCAGCAGCCGCTTGAGCGAGGCCAGGGTCTCGGCGTCCGAATCCACCGCCAGCACGGAACAGGGACTGTCGTTCGCGGCCATCGGCGACAGTTCGAGGCGCTTGCCGGTGTCCAGCATGCTGCCGAACGCCTCGGCCTCCACCGGGCGACTGAAGAAATAGCCCTGCATCTCGTCGCAGCCGTTGCTGCGCAGGTAGGAAAGCTGGGCCTCGGTCTCGACGCCCTCGGCCACCACGCGCAGGTTCAGCCGGTGGGCCAGCGCGATGATGGCCTTGGCGATGATGGCATCCTCGGGGTTGTGCACGATGCCGGCGATGAAGGACTTGTCGATCTTCACGAAGTTGAAGGGGAACTGCTTGAGGTAGGCCAGCGACGAGTAGCCGGTGCCGAAGTCGTCGAGCGAGAGCGCGATGCCCAGCGCCCGCAGGGCCGACAGCGTGCGCATCGCGTCGTCCAGGTTTTCCATCACGACGCTTTCCGTCAACTCGACTTCCAGGTACTTGCGGTCGAGGTCGCGTCCCGCCAGGGTCTGCTGCAGCCGTTCGAGGAAGTCCTGCTTGGCGATCTGCACCGCGGACAGGTTGAACGCCACCGGCACGGTGGCGCCGTACTTGATGAGCCAGGACGCCTGCTGGGCGCACACCGCGTCCATCACCCAGTCGCCGATCGCCTCGATGAAGCCTGTCTGCTCGGCCACCGGGATGAATTCGTCGGGCTCGAGCAGGCCGCGCGACGGATGCTGCCAGCGGATCAGCGCCTCGGCCGCGACGATCATGCCGCTGGCGAGGTCGACGCGCGGCTGGTAGTGCAGGACGAACTGGCGCTTGGCGATCGCCTCGCGCAGCTGGCGCTCGAGTTCGAGCCGCGCGGCGATGCGCGCGTTGGCGTCCGCCGAGTAGTAGTGGAAGCGCCCGGCGCCCTTGGCCTGGCGCAGCGCGGCCTCGGCGTGCCGGATCAGGGTGGCGGCATCGGCGCCGTCGGCCGGGAACATTCCGATGCCCGCCCGGGCCGACAGCTGCACCTCGTCCGTGCCGTCGATCGGGAACGGCGCCGCCAGCGGGTTGAAGATGCGCTCGCGCATGGCCTCCAGCGCATCGCCGCTGCCCCGCAGCCCGCCCACCGCCGTGGCGAAGCGGTTGGGCCCGATCCGCGCCAGCGTGCGCGGCTCCGGCTGCGCCGCGGCGAGGCGTTCGGCCACGCCCTTGAGCAGCCGGTCGCCGACATGCCGCCCGAACTTGTCATTGACGTGCGAAAAGCGGTCGAGGTCGAACAGGATGACGGCGATCTTGCCGGCCTCCGAGCTGGTCCCCGCCACCATCTGGTTCAGTCTTTCGTGGAACAGCGTGGCGTTCGGCAAATCGGTCATCGCGTCGTACAGCGCCAGGTAGTCGAGCCGCTCGCTCTTGGCGATGAATTCCAGCGCGAACGAGACGTCGCCCGCCAGTTCATGGAGCAGCATCAGCTCCTCGTCGTCGAACACGCCCGCCTCGCGGGAATAGAGCTGGAGGATGCCGTCGACCTCGCCGCCGCGCATCAGCGGCAGCGCGATCACCGCGCAATAGCCGAGCTTCAGCGCGCGTTCCCCCACGCTGCTGCAGCCCTTGGCCGCCTCCTTCGCCAAGTTGTTGCGGAACGCGGCCTCGCCGCTGCGCACGGCCTCGGCCGCCGTGTCGCCTTCCTCCTCCCAGTGGCGCGAACCGCGCAGCATGCCGGCTTCGTGGCCGTACGCCGCCACGGTGGCGAAGCCGCCGCTCTCCCGCTCCCGCATAGCGACGGCGGCAAGCCCGAATCCGCCGGCTTCGACGGCGATGCGGCAGGCCTCCTTCAGCAGCGCGCCGCGCTCATGCACGCGCACGATCGCCGAGTTCGTCGCACTCATGATCTCGCGAATCCGGCTCAGGCGCAGGATCCGGCGCTCCTGGCACTTGCGCTCGCTGAAGTCCTCGGCGATGCCGGCGATGCGGCGGATCCCGCCCGCCTCGTCGCGCACCGGCGAGCCGCGCATGCGGATGCAGCGCATCTGGCCGTCGGGCCGGCGGATGCGGAATTCCATCTCGAAGTCGGCACCCGCCACCAGCGCCGACTTGAAGCGGGCGACCGCCGCCTCCTTGTCGTCCTCGTGGATGGCGTCGGTCCACGACCACGGCTCGGCAAGGAGGCTCGCGCGGCTGCGTCCCCACACCTCCTCGTAGGCGCGATTCACGTAAAGCGGCACGCCTTCCGCCGAATCGAGGAAGAAGACGTCGTTCAGGTTCTCCGCCAGTTGCCGGAAGCGTTCCTCGCTCTCGCGCAGCTTCGCCTCGGCGGCCGCCCGCTGCGCCGACTCCAGTTCGATCTGCGCCGCGTGCGACTGCACCAGCTGGTAGAAGGTCGCGTTCTCGTAGAGCAGGGCCAGCTTTTCCGCCAGGATCGCCGCGAAGCGCTCGTCCTCCTCGCTGAAGCCTTCCGCATCGTGGCGGTCGGCAAAGTAGAGCCAGCCGTGGTTCTGGCCGCGCGCGGCGATCGGGACGCCGAGGAAGGTCTGGACCGCGGGATGGCCGGGCGGCAGTTCCCCGGCGTGCGCGTCCGCCTGCGCCGCATCCCAGCGCAGCACGCGGCGGCGCCCGTCCGACAGCGCGCCCAGCACGCCGTGGCGCGGCTGGTGCTCGAGCACCTCGATCGGAAGGTCCTTGGCGAAGAAGTGCCGCGAGGTCCATTCCCGATCGTCGACGATGCCGACCGCGGCGAAGCGGGTGGGGATGATCTCGCACGCCGCCCCGAAGAAGATCTCGACGATGCGCGAGGGATCGCGCTCCGCCGCCGTCTCGGTGCCGGCCTCGATCAGCACGGTGAGGCGGAACAGCAGGCGCCGCAGGTCGGCGATGTCGGCGGCGAACTCCTCGGACAGCAACCCGGCCAGCTCCCGTTCCAGCACGCTGGCGGAACTGCCGTCGAACAGCTTGTCGAAACTCCGCTTGGTGACCTGGAGCCGCGCGATGTAGCGCGCCAGGTTGTAGTCGGTCGGCAGCGCGGGGCCTCCGGCCGGCGCCGGAATTCCGGCTGCGGGCGCCGGCGGCGGGCCGGTGCCCAGCACGCGGCTCACCGCGGCCACCAGATCCTGCGGATCGCTGGGCTTGGTCAGCACGGCGTCGACCCCGCAACTCCGCGCCATCTCCTGGGCGGCCGGGGCGCTGTAGGTCGCCGTATAGAAGATCAGCTTCGGCTGCGGCGCGTCCTTGTCGCCCCTCAGCTGCAGCGCGAACTGGTAGCCGTCCATGGTCGGCATCAGGATGTCGGTGATGACGAGGTCCGGTGCGACGCGCTTCACGACGTCGAGCGCCTCGACGCCGTTGGCCGCCTCGTGGAGTTCGTGCCCGTAGTAGGCGAGCAGGGTCGTGAGGTACTGACGGTTGGTCGGCCGGTCGTCAACGACCACGATCTTGGCCATGCGGCTTTCCTCTCTTGTCGGGCGGCAGGCAGGCCTCGATCTCGGCGAGCAGCACGCGGGGATCGATCGGGCGGCGCAGCGAGCGCGTCGCGCCCAGCTGCCTGGCGAGCCGCTGGTTGGGTTCGTCCTCGTAGGATGCGGTCAGGAACACGAAGGGGATGTGGGCGAGTTCGCGGTTTGCCTTGACCTCGCGCAGCATCTCGATGCCGTTCTCCTCCGGCATGTGCATGTCCGAGACGATGAGGTCGAAGGACTGCCGATGCACCAGCCGCCGCCCCTCCTCCACGCTCTGCGCCAGCAGCACCTCGTAGCCGAACGGCTCCAGCAGGTCGCGGATCAGCTCGCGGTTGGTCGGCGAATCGTCCACCACCAGGATGCGCGCCAGCCGCGGCCTTGCCTTGCCGGCCTGGGCGGCGTCCGCCGGTATCGTCGGCTCGCGCGGCACCGCCGCGCGGCGCGCCACCGGCAGATGGCTCTCGATCTGCGGCACGAAGCGCTCGGGCTCGATCGGCTTGCTGACGTAGTCGTCGAAACCGGCTTGCAGCAGCTTCTCGCGGTCGCCCACCATGGCCAGAGCCGTCACGGCGATGACCGGGATGTCGCGCGTCGCCGCCGCCGCCTTCAACTCGCGCACCACCTCGTAGCCGTCGCGCCTGGGCAGGTGCACGTCGCAGACGATGAGGTCGGGCAGCTCGCGGCGGGCGGCCTCGATGCCCTGCTCGCCGTCGACCGCCGGGATCGTGGCGTAGCCGAACGCCTCCAGCAGGAAGCGCATCATCTCCATGTTGGCCGGATGATCCTCGACGACGAGGATGCGCGTCGCCATTACGTCCGTCCCTCGCGGCGCCGCTTCATGATGCGGCCTCCGTGCCCGCCGCCGGGCCGGCCTCCCGGAGGCTCAGGGTGAAGGTGCTGCCCTCGCCTTCGCGGCTCGTCATGCCCAGCTCGCCGCCGAGCAGTCCCGCCAGCTTCTGGCTCAGGTAGAGGCCCAGGCCAGTCCCTTCGTGGCGCCGGGTGGTGCCGTCGTCCGCCTGCGAGAACGCCTGGAACAGCCGTGCCTGGTCGGCCTCGCGGATGCCCGGGCCGGTGTCCCTCACGCTGAGCTCGATGCGCTGGCCCTCGCGCGACAGCCGCAGCACGATCTCGCCGCGCTCGGTGAACTTGATGGCGTTGTTGACCAGGTTGATCGCGATCTGGCTCAGCGCGCGCCGGTCGGTATCGAAGATCATGCCGTCCGGTGCGTCGACGCGGAAGTTCAGCCCCTTCTGCTCGGCCAGCGGGCGCAGCGTCTCGGCGACCTGGTTGACCACCTCGACGCCGTCGACCGGCTCGAACACCAGCTGCAGCTTGCCCGACTCGATCTTGGCCAGGTCGAGCAGGTCGTTGATCAGCGAGAGCAGGTGTTTGGCGCTCGACTGGATGGTCTTCAGGTGCTTGTCCTGCGTCGCCGACAGGGGGCCGGCGAGCTGCATCAGCATCATGCCGGTGAAGCCGATGATGGCGTTCAGCGGCGTGCGCAACTCGTGCGACATGCTGGCGAGAAAGCGGTCCTTCGCCAGGTTGGCGTTTTCCAGCTCGATGTTCTTCTCGTGCAGCACCTGCTCGATGCGCTTGCGCTCGGTGATGTCGCGCACGGCGCTCATCACCAGCGTGCCTTCCTCCGTGACGACCGGGCTCAGGCTGATCTCGACCGGGAACTCGGCGCCGTCCTTGCGCAGGCCGTACAGCTCCATGCCGGCGCCCATCGGCCGGGTGCGCGGCCGCTCCGCGTACGCGTTGCGGTAGCCGACGTGGCCGCGCCGGAAGCGCCCGGGCAGCAGCACCTCGATCGCCTGGCCGCGCAACTCGCCCGGCGGGTAGCCGAACAGCTTCTCCGCCTGCGAGTTCGCCATCACGATGCGCCCGGTGGGGTTGGTCATGACGATGCCGTCGGGCAGCGACTCGAGCATGTCGCGGAACTTGGCCTCCAGCAGCTTGGCTTCGCGCAGCACCTTCTGGCTGGTGACGTCCTTCTGCGTGAGCAGGAAATACTCGTCGCCGACGGTGCGGCCCGACACCGCGACGTAGATCAGCGAGCCGTCCTTGGTGCAGCGCACTGCCTCGTAGTCGGCGCGGCCCGAGGCCATGGCGCGGGCAAGGGCATCATCCTCGTGCTGCTCCCACGACGGCGGCACCACCAGGTCGCGGAAGCGCTTGCCCGTCGCCTCGTCGGCCGAGTAGCCGAACACGCGGGCGGCACCCGGATTCCAATACAACACGACGCCTTCCCGCGACGTGATCACCACGCCGTCGGGCGTCTCGTTGACGACCAGTTTCTCGAAATCCGGCACTACCGCCTCGCGCGCGGCCAGGGAATAGCCGCAAGGGGAACATGCCTCTGTGACTGGCAGCCGTGGACGAAGTTTCGCCGCGGACGCCGCCGCGGCGAATAGCGCCGGTAAGGAAAGGGGTGTCCCCGCGGGCGGGAACTAGACGACCACCGTCTGCGGCTGGCCGGCCTGGCGCACCTCGATGCGGCCGATGCGGTACACCGTCTCGCCGGCGGCGGCCAGGCTCGCCATGGCGCGCTCGGCGTCCGCCGCCGCCACGATCACCGCCATGCCGATGCCGCAGTTGAACACGCGGTGCATCTCGGCGTCGGCGACGCCGCCCTCCTTCTGCAGCCACTGGAACAGCGGCGGCAGCGTCCAGGACTTGCGCTCGACGATCGCGGCCACGTTCTGCGGCAGCACGCGCGGAATGTTCTCGGTGAGGCCGCCGCCGGTGATGTGCGCCATGCCCTTGACCGGCATCTGCTGCATCAGCGCCAGCAGGGGCTTCACGTAGATGCGCGTCGGTGCCATCACCGCATGCGAAAACGGCTGGCCGTGGAAATCCGCGTTCATGTCGGGCTTGGCGCGCTCGATGATCTTGCGGATCAGCGAGTAGCCGTTGGAGTGCGCGCCGCTGGAAGCGAGGCCCAGCACGGCGTCGCCCGGCACGATCGTCTGGCCGGTGATGATGTTCGACTTCTCGACGGCGCCGACGGCGAAGCCGGCAAGGTCGTATTCGCCGTCCGGATACATGCCCGGCATCTCGGCCGTCTCGCCGCCGATCAGCGCACATCCCGAAAGTTCGCAGCCCTTGGCGATGCCGGCCACCACGGTGGCGCCGGTGTCGACGTCGAGCTTGCCGCAGGCGAAGTAGTCGAGGAAGAACAGCGGCTCCGCGCCCTGCACCAGGATGTCGTTGACGCTCATGGCGACGAGGTCCTGGCCCACGGTGTCGTGCTTGTCCAGCTGGAAGGCCAGCTTGAGCTTGGTGCCGACGCCGTCGGTGCCGGACACCAGCACCGGCTCCCGGTACTTCTTCGAGATCTCGAACAGCGCGCCGAAGCCCCCGATGCCGCCCAGCACTTCCGGGCGCATGGTGCGCTTGGCGAACGGCTTGATGCGTTCGACGAGTTCGTCGCCGGCGTCGATGTCGACGCCCGCGTCGCGATATGTCAGGTTGGTGGATGAGGACACGGCAGCGGAATGGTAAAGTTGCGCCTTCTCGGCAAGACGCCGAATTTTACCGGAAATGATCCGCCAAGACCGCCTGCATGCGGCGCTCTGGATCGGCGCGGGCCTCCTGCTGCTCTGGCTGCTGTCGCAGCTGGGCCCGATCCTCTCGCCGTTCTTCCTCGCCGCCATCCTCGCCTACATCTGCAACCCGCTGGTGGACCGCCTGCAGCGCGCCAAGCTCATGCGCACCTCGGCCACGCTGCTGGTGCTGCTGCTGGTCGGCGCCGTTTTCGCGATGCTGGTCCTGATCCTGGTGCCGCTGCTGATGGACGAGGCGCGCATCGCCGTCGAGAGCATGCCCCAGGGCCTGGAGGCGCTCAACGAAAACCTGTCGCCATGGCTGCGCGAGCATTTCGGCCTTGGCGTGCGCTTCGATGCCGACTTCCTGCGCCACTCGGTGATGGCCAAGGCGGACTGGGCGTCGATCGCCGACAAGCTGTTCCAGTCGCTCAAGATCGGCGGCATGGCGCTGTTCAGCATCGCGGCGGCAGCCGTGCTGACGCCGGTCGCCATGTTCTACCTGCTGGTCGACTGGCACCCGATACTCAAGCGCATCGAGAATGCCGTGCCGCGCGCCTGGCACGCCAAGGCGATGCGCATGGGCGCCGATGTCGACGCCGTGCTGTCGCAGTTCCTGCGCGGCCAGCTTCTCGTCATGGCGATCCTCGCCGCCTACTACGCCGCGGCCCTGCTGCTCGCCGGGCTGCCCTCCGCGGTCGGCGTCGGAGTGCTGACCGGCATGCTGAGCTTCGTGCCCTACGTCGGCTTCGGCACCGGCTTCACCGTCGCGCTGCTGGTGGCGGCGCTGAAGTTCGAGGGCTGGGTGCCGGTCATCACCGTGCTGGTGGTGTTCGGCATCGGCCAGGTCCTGGAGAGCTACATCCTGACGCCGCGCCTGGTCGGCCACCGCATCGGGCTGCATCCGCTGGCGGTGATCTTCGCCCTGCTGGCCTTCGGGCAGCTGTTCGGCTTCGTCGGGGTGCTGATCGCGCTGCCGGCTTCCGCTGCCCTGCTCGTCGGCTTGCGCGAGCTGCACGCGCTCTACCTGGCCAGCCGCTTCTACCGGGGCGACGACGGCGCATGAGCCAGCTGCTGCTCGACCTCAAGCCGGAACAGCGGCCCTCGCTCGACAACTTCGTCGCCGGCGCCAACGCCGAGCTCGTCGGCCGCCTGCGCGCCCTCGCCGAGCCCGACAACTTCGACACCATCTATCTGTGGGGCGCCGAGGGCAGCGGCCGCTCGCACCTGCTCGGCGCCGTCGCGCTGGCGGCCGAGGGGCGCCGCCTCACCCGCCTCGTCGACGGCCGCCAGGCCGGCGCCGACATGAACGTGCCGCCGGGCGGCCTGCTGATCGTCGACGACGTCGACCGGCTCGATGCCGACGCCCAGGTATCGCTGTTCCGCGCCTTCAACGCCGCGCGCCTGGTCGGACATGCCGTGCTGCTCGCCGGGCCGGTGCCGCCGCTCCAGCTCGACGTGCGCGAGGACTTGCGCACCCGCATCGGCCAGTCGCTGATCTACGAGGTGAAGCCGCTCACCGACGAGGAGAAGTCCGCCGCGCTGGCGCGACACGCGCTGCTGCGCGGCATGAGGGTCGATGCCAGCCTGGTCAACTACCTGCTGCGCCACGGCCGCCGCGACCTGCCCTCGCTGATGGCCGTGCTCGACGCGCTCGACCGCGCCACCCTCCAGCAGCAGCGGCCGGCCACGCTGCCGCTGCTCAAGGAGGTCATGGAATTCCAATTCGAACCTGCCGCCGAGGAAGAATGAAACTCGTACTGTTTGATCTCGACAACACGCTGCTCGCCGGCGACTCCGACTTCGAGTGGGCGCAATTCCTGATCTCGAAAGGCGTGCTCGACCGCGAGGTGCACGAGGCGCGCAACCTCGAGTTCTACGAGCACTACAAGGCCGGCACGCTCGACATCCACGCCTTCCTCGACTTCCAGCTCGCGCCGCTGTCGCGCCATGCGCGCGAGGAACTCGACGCCTGGCGCGAGGAATTCGTCGCCACGCGCATCCGCCCGATCATCGGTACGCCGGCGCGCGCGCTGGTGCAGCGCCACCTCGACGACGACGCGCTGGTCGCCATCGTCACCGCCACCAACAGCTTCGTCACCGGCCCGATCGCCCGCGAGTTCGGCATCCCCCACCTGATCGCCACCGTGCCGGAATGGACCGGCGAGAAATTCACCGGCAAGGCGCGCGGCACGCCGTCGTTCAAGGACGGCAAGATCGAGCGCGTCGAAGCCTGGCTCGAGTCGCTCGGCTGGTGGTGGGGCTCGTTCGACGACAGCTGGTTCTACAGCGACTCGCACAACGACCTGCCGCTGATGAGGAAGGTCGCCAACCCGGTGGCGGTGGATCCCGACGATACGCTGCGCCAGCATGCGCGCGAGGCGGGGTGGCAGGTGATCAGCCTGCGATAGGCGCAGAGGCCCCTGTCAGTGGCTCGCCAGGCTGCGCAGGACCGACGGCGGCAGGCCGCAGGCGCGGCGGAAGGCGCGGGTCATGTGCGCCTGATCGCTGAAGCCATGCTCGAAAGCGATCTCCGTCAGGGTGCCCGCGCCCCATAGGCTCGCCGTGGCGCCGGCGAGCGCGCTCGCCATCTTCAGGTCGAGCGCCGTGAGTCCGAAGTCCTTGAAGTGCCGCTCGACCGTGCGCCGCTGGCACCCCAGGGCGCGGCACAGCTGCGCCACGTTGCGGCTGCGGTTCTCCTCGAAGAACACGGCGGCCTCGAACACCACCGTGTGCTGCAGGCCGAGGCCGGCCGCGATGCCGGACAGGCACGCCGCGGCCTGACCACCGGCGCCGCCGCCGGGGCGCCGCCTGTCCCGCGCCGCGCCGCAGAGGATGTCGATCGCGCAAAGCCCTGCGCTGCGGGCCGCCGACGGGTCCACTGCGTACGCCACCTGGCGGCGATCGACGCCGAAGCGGCCGTTCGGATTGCCGCGAATCACCGTCTGCACGGCCAGCGACACATGCCGCTGATAGGTGTTCCACGCCTTGAACAGGGCCAGTTCGGAATCGAGCTGCCGCGTCATGCAGATCAGCGGATTGAGGTCGAGGGCGAACAGCTCGCGCATCCTCCGCTCCAGCGCCGACTCGCCGAGCGCCACGGCGCCAGGCTGGGTGGCGATCCGGTAATAGCGGTCGCCCGCCACGTGCCCGTCGACGACGTGCCGCACCGAGTCGGCGAACAGGTTCCGCGGCGAGAAGTCCCGCTCCAGGTTCAGCGCGCGAGCAGCGATGTGGAACGCGAGACCCGACGACATGACGGAAGCCCGGGCATGGGGAGCGCCAAAGATATGTGAAATGTCGCACAAATTCAATCGCGCGATGAGGGGCTTCTCTATGCTCTCGCGCAGGCTCGCCCGGCTCGCGGGCGCAGGGAAGACGACGAGAGGGGAACGTCCAGGAAAATGACGACGACGCGAATCGGCTTGTGCTCCGCAGCACTCCTCGCATCGCTGTCGGCGAGCATGGCCGCTGCCGCGGTTCCGGCAGCGCAGCAATTGCGCGTCCCCATCCTGCACTGGGCGGTCGAGGGAAATACGCTGCTCCCCGAGGCGGCCGTCGAATCGGTGCTGGCGCCCTACCTGGCGCCCGATCGCGGACTCGACGACATCCGCGCGGCGCAGCGCGCGCTCGAGGCAGCCTACCGCCGCGCCGGATACGGCACGGTCAGCGTGATCCTGCCGGAACAGGAGATCGGCTCGGGCACGGTGCGGCTGCGCGTCGTCGAGGGCCGCATCGGCCGCGTCGACATTTCGGGCAACCGGCACTTCGATGCGGCAAATCTTCGCGCCAGCCTGCCGGCGCTGCGCGAAGGCGCGACGCCCAACCTGGACAGCCTCGACGCCAACGTCCAGCTGTCCAACGAGAACCCCGCCAAGCACGTCGGCGTCGCCCTCGCGGCGGGCAGCGAGACGGCGGGCATCGACGCCAGGGTCGAAGTCGAGGATCACCGGCCGCAGCGCTTCGGCGCTTCCATCGACAACACCGGGACCGTCGACACCGGCCGCACCCGCCTCGCCCTTAGCTACCAGCACGCCAACCTCTGGAACCGCGACCATGTGGTCTCCGCGCAGTTCCTGACTTCGCTCGAGCACGCCGATCGCATAAAAGTGGTCAGCGCGGGTTACCGGGCGCCGTTCTACGAGTGGAATTCCGCGGTCGACGTCTTCGCCGCAAGATCGGATGTCAGCGGCGTCTCAACGCCGACGACGGCCGGGCTGCTGTCGTTCGGCGCGCGCGGCAGCATCGTCGGCGTCCGCTACAACGCCTACCTGCCGCGCATCGGCGGAGGCGACCAGAAGCTGATCGTCGGCATCGACCGGCGCGCCTACGACAATGCCTGCACGCTGGGCGACTTCGGCGCCGCCGGCTGCGGCGCCGCGGCAGCCAGCATCACCGTGCGCCCCGCGAGCATCGCCTGGGCGGGGCAATGGCTGCGGCCCGGCTTTCGCGGCAGCGCAAGCGTCGGCTACACGCGCAACCTGCCGGGCGGCGCCAACGGCAGCGCCGCGGACTTCGCGGCGGCGCGCAGCGGCGCCGACGCCGCCTACGACCTCTGGCGTGCCGGCGCGCAGGCCGGCATCGCGCTGCCTGCCGACCTGCTGCTGCAGGGCATGCTCGACGTCCAGCAGACGCGCCATGCGCTGGTTCCCGGCGAGCAGTTCGGGCTCGGCGGCGCCGGCTCGGTGCGCGGATTCGACGAGCGCGCCGTCGCCAACGACAACGGCTACCGGGCGAGCATCGAGCTCTACACGCCGGAACTGGCCGGCCGGCTGAAACTGCCCGGCAGCCTCCGGCTGCTCGCCTTCCACGATGCCGGGGGCGTGACCCGCAACCACGCGCTGCCGGGCGAGGAAGCGCATACGCGTCTTGCCAGCGTCGGCATCGGCGGGCGCTACGCGCTGGGCCGCGACGCGTTCCTGCGCTTCGATATCGCACACGCGACGCGAACCGACGGACACGACGCTCAAAAGCAGCAGGCCCACCTGTCGCTCCAGGTGTACTTCTGACCGGGGACGCGCCATGAGACATCGCCGACTTCTCGTTCATTTCCTCGCCCTCGCGCTCGCCATCTGCGCGGCCAAGCCCGGCGGCGCGAACCCCGTGAATCCGACGGTGGTGGCGGGCAGCGTCGGCTTCGCCACCAGCGGCAACACACTGACGGTGACGAACTCGGCCGGCGCAATCATCAATTGGCAGGGGTTCTCCATCGCCCAGGGAGAAGTGACGCACTTCGTGCAGGAGAATGCCGCGAGCGCCGTGCTCAACCGCGTGACCGGACAGGATCCTTCGCAGATCCTCGGGCAGCTGCAGTCGAACGGCAAGGTGTTCCTCATCAACCCGAACGGCATCCTGTTCGGCAAGGATGCGCGCATCGACGTGGCGGGTCTCGTCGCTTCCACTCTCAACATTTCCAACCAGGATTTCCAGGACGGCCGCCACAACTTCGCCGGCGACGGCAGGAACGGCGTGGTCAACCTGGGAACCATCTCGACGCCGGCCGGCGGCAACGTGTACCTGGTGGGCGGCAGCGTGCGCAACGAAGGGCTCATCAGCAGCCCGAAGGGCGAAATCATCCTCGCCGCGGGACAAAGCGTGCGCCTGATAGACACCGCCACACCCAATGTGCAGGTGGAGATCGACGCACCGGCGGGCGAAGCCATCAACCTCGGCTCGCTGCTCGCCGGCGGCGGCACCATCGACATCCACGCCGCGACGGTCAACCAGCGCGGCATCGTCAACGCCGACGCGCTGGTGCGCGACGACCGGGGCCGCATCCGCCTGATCGCTTCGGACACCATGACCCTCGGCGCCGGCAGCGCCACCAGCGCCGCCAACAACGCGGGCGGCGACGGCGGCTTCATCGAGACCTCCGGCGCACGCGTCCATGTCGAGGACGGCGCCAGCGTCTCCACGGCGGCGCCCCGGGGACATACCGGCCGGTGGCTGATCGATCCGGTCGACTTCAACATCGCGGCATCGGGCGGCGACATCAGCGGCGCGACGCTCAATGCCCTGCTGGCCAGCAACAGCGTCGTCATCCAGACGGCGACCGGCAGCAACTCGGCAACCAGTCTTTACGGCAACGTCGGAACCAACGGCGACATCTTCGTGAACGACACGGTTTCCTGGAGCGCGAACAAGCTCACGCTCTCGGCCTACCGCAACATCTACATCAACCAGTCGATGAACGGCTCCGGCACGGCCAGCCTCGCGCTGGAATACGGACAGGGCGCGGCCGCGGCCGGCAATACGGCCGACTACGTCATTGCCGCAGGCGCCAAGGTCAATCTCCCGGCGGGGAACAACTTCAGCACCAAACTCGGCTCGGACGGCGCGACCAACACCTACACGGTCATCACCAGCCTGGGCGCCGCAGGCAGCATGACCGCGACAGACCTGCAAGGCATCAACGGCGGGCTGTCGGGCCTCTATGTCCTCGGCGCGGACATAGACGCAACCGCCACGGCCGGCTGGAACGCAGGCTCGGGCTTCCAGCCTATCGGGGCCTGCTGCAGCCTTGCCACGGCCTTCACCGGAACATTCGCAGGGCTCGGCCATACCATCACCGGACTCACCATCAACCGGCCAGGCACGGGCTACGTCGGGCTCTTCGGTTATGCGGGCTATGTCGCCTTTCCCAGCAATGCCATCACGCGCGCCTACATCCGCGATGTGGGGCTGGTGGGCGGCAGCGTGAGCGGCAATTTCTATGTCGGCGGACTGGTGGGATATCTCCGCACCGGCAGCATCGTCTCGAATTCCTACAACACGGGCGCCGTCAGCGGCGCCATGGCCGGTACGGCAAATACCGGCGGACTGGTGGGAGGGGCCGATGGCGACATCATCGATTCCTACAGTACCGGCAACGTCAGCGCCAGCGCCGGAAACCAGGTCGGCGGGCTGGCAGGGAGCGCCAATGGCGCCATCACCCATTCCTACAGCACCGGCAACGTGAGCGGCAACAACTCGGTCGGCGGGCTGGCCGGATCGACCTCGTCGGCCACGGTCATTTCCCGCAGCTACAGCACCGGCGGCGTGAGCGGCAATAGCGCTGTCGGGGGCCTGGTGGGATATCACATGGGTACGAACATCATCAATTCGTACAGTACCGGCGCGGTCAATGGCAGCATCTATGTCGGCGGGCTGGTCGGTTATATCAATGGGGGCGCCCCGATCCAGAATAGCTACAGTACCGGCGCCGTCACCGGCACCACCGACGTCGGCGGGCTGGTGGGCTGGAACAACGGCGACAGCGTCAGCAACAGTTTCTGGGACACCACCACGAGCGGGCAGCCGACCATCGGCGCCGGCTTTGGATATTTTGGGTCTTCAAATGGCATTACCGGAATGTCCACTGCCGACATGAAAACACAGGCCAATTTCACCAGCGCCACGACGGCCAACGGAAGCGCGAACCCCAATTGGGATTTTGCGGCGACCTGGACCATGACCGACGGGGCAACGTACCCGCATCTGATGGCACCCACGATTCCCGTCGCGCTGCCGAGCCCGCCGGCCGCTCCCCCGGCGCCGCCCGCTCCGCCG
>DASVZD010000200.1:0-1843 GCA_036391815.1 Rhodocyclaceae bacterium | reverse complement strand
GGCAATGCCGCCGAGACGGAAGATGCCGCCAGCGAGCAGCATTGCGCCGACCATGAGCGCGAGTGCGACCGCAAGCCCCTGATACTCGGGCGACCCGGCTGCAGCGGCGGCCGCGAGGCCGCCGGCGAAGATGGGGGTGATGGTCGAGTCGGCGCCGCAGGACAGAAAGCGGTTGCTGCCGAGCATGGCAAAGCCGAGCGAGCCCGCCATGAAGGCGAAGAAGCCGATCTGCGGTGCAAAGCCGCCGAGCCGCGACGTCGCCATCTGCTCGGGGATCGCGATTGCTGCGAGCGTCAGCCCGGCCATGAGGTCGCCGGGCAGGAGGCTCAGCCGATAAGCCGCGAGCGACCGGAACAGCGGCCAGGATGTTACGGCGTGTGCGTCATGCGCCATCGGCTCGAATCCTCGAAAGATCCTTCGTCGGTCCGAACCAGACCACAGCATGTCCCATTCGGCAAACGGAAGCGCCGCGGTCGCACGAGAAGGAAAAGCCCGCAGGCGCTAGCGGCCGGCGGGCTTTGTTTGGTCATCGCTCCGGCAGGATCACCTGCGGTAGTCGCCGTGGCCCATCTCTCCGCCGCCGCGGCCGCCCATTCCCATGCCAAGACCGATTCCGACGCCGATGCCGATACCCTCCATTACGGCACCGGGCGGCGGGCCAGGCGGTGGTCCGTGCTGCACGACGACCTCGTCCGGCGGTGGCTTGCGCCTGGGTGTGTCGACGACCTTCTTCTTCGCCGGCGGCGTGTCGTCGACGCGCTTCTTGATGATCGGCGCAACCGTCGGATTGACAGGCGTCGCCGGAGACGACGGTGCCGAGCACGGGCAGGTCGGCGCCAGCGCGACGGCCACGGGCGCCGCGGCAGCAGCGGTCGGGCCGAAGTCGCGGTTCTGCACCCGCAGCAGCAGCCTGCGCGCGGTCGCCGCGAGGTCGCTGTTGCCCCAGTTGGCGAGATAGACCTCATAGGCAGTGCGGGTGTTGATCGCGACCGCGCGCTCCCAGGCCAGCATCTGGCGCCGGCGCTCCAGGATCGTGCGCACGCGCGGCGTCGACGGAGCCTGCGCGAACAGATCGACATAGGCCTCATACGCGGACACGCTGTCGTCGGCGATCACGAGCTCATAGGCGACCTTCTGCTCCTTGCCCTGCAGCTCCTTGCGCCAATCGTCCACGCTGCGCGTGGCGCTGGCGAGCGCCGCCGAACCTGATCCTGCTGCGGGAGACGGCGGCTGGTTGCCGCTCTCGCTGCCGAAGAACTTGAAGTCGCTCGTCAGCGACGAGCTCTCCCAGGGAATCTGGCGGCCGTCGGTCGATTGCGCGACGGAGACGCGAATGCGCTTGAAGACCTCCTCGATCGGAAGACCCGGCTGCTTGGCGATCGACAGGGCCGCGGTGGTGTAGGGACTGTCGGCGCCGGATCCGTCCTCGGCTTCCGCGCCGGGCGAGGTCGAATAGGAGATGAAGGAGCCGGGCGCGCCCGCCCTGGTGTCGACGATCGCAAGTCCGTGGCCCGCGCCGCTCAACGCCGGGAACGGATTGTTGCGGCAGGCATCCAGCATGAAGATGCGCGCCTTCGTCGGCAGCGCGCCGAGCGTGTTGAGAAGATCGTTCAGCCGCACGCCCTGCAGGGGAATGTCGGCTTCGCGTTTCGGGTCGAGATCGACCGGCACAAGATAATTCTCGCCGTCGATCTGCAGGCCGTGGCCGGCATAGAACACCAGTGCGACGGTGTCGGCGCCGCTGGCGCTGATTTGACCTGCGAAATCCGAGATCGCCTGGCGCATGTCGTTTTGCGCCAGGTTGGGCGCCGTGGTGACCTTGAAGCCGGCATTGCCGAGCAGC
>DASVZD010000199.1:0-7467 GCA_036391815.1 Rhodocyclaceae bacterium | reverse complement strand
TCGAAGTCGACGCGCAGGGATTCCTTCGGGAGGATTTCTGCCAATTCTGCAAGCAGCTTCGAGCGCGTGTCGGTCATGGCTCCGATTCTATGCTTCGGCGCGCGCTCGGGCCGCCGGGGTGCCCTCCCGCGCTTCGTGTCCCCCGGCGGACAAGAGCGATAAGGCGTCCGCCTCCTCCTTTACCTACGCGCAGGAGGGCACCCCACCGGCCCGGCGAATCACTGCTCGGTGCGTAGCCAAGGGCGGCCCCCCGTCGCCCTTGGCGGATTCGAAGCTCCGACTAGGACTCGATCAGGATCGCCCTGAAGTCGTTGACATTCGTGCGAGTAGGCCCGGTAACGACAAGGTCTCCGAGCGCAGAGAAGAACCCGTACGCATCGTTGTCGTCGAGGAATCTTCGCGCATCCAGGCCGGCGGCGCGGGCGCGCGCCAGCGTGTCGGAGGTGATGATCGCGCCGGCATTGTCCTCGCTGCCGTCGATGCCGTCGGTGTCGCAGGCGATGGCGTGGATGCGCGGATGCCCGCGCAGCGCCAGCGCGAGGGCGAGCAGGAACTCGGCGTTGCGCCCGCCGCGGCCCTTGCCCCGCACCGTGACCGTGGTCTCGCCGCCGGAAATCAATACGCAGGGCGCCGGCAGCGGGGCGCCCGATGCCGCGCAGGACAGCGCGATGCCACCGAGCGCGCGGGCCACTTCGCGCGCCTCGCCCTCGATGGCATCGCCGAGCACCAGCGGCGTGATGCCCTCCGCGCGTGCCGCTTCCGCGGCGGCCGACAGCGCGCGGCCGGCCGTCGCGATCAGGTGGGAATCGTTGCGCGAGAAGCGCAGGTCGGTCGGCTTGGGCGTCTCGGTGCCGCCGCTCGCCAGCGCGGCGCGCACCGCGGGCGGCCCGGCGATGCCGTAGCGGTCGAGCACGGCCAGCGCGTCGGCGCAGGTGGTCGGATCCGGCCGGGTCGGGCCGGAGGCGATGACGCCGAGGTCGTCGCCGGGCACGTCGGAGATCGCCAGGGTCGTCACCCGCGCAGGCGAGGCGGCGAGCGCCAGGCGGCCGCCCTTGATGGCGGAGAGGTGCTTCCGCACGCAGTTGATCTCGTCGATGGCGGCGCCGCAGCGGAGCAGCGCGCGCGTCACCTGCTGCTTGTCGGCCAGCGTGAGGCCCGGCGCCGGCAACGCCAGCAGCGCGGAGCCGCCGCCGGAGAGCAGCGCCAGCACGCGGTCGTCGCCGGAAAGGCCGCCCACCGCGTCGAGGATGCGCCGCGCCGCCTGGATGCCGGCGGCGTCCGGCACCGGGTGGGCGGCTTCGATGACCTCGATGCGGCTGCATGGCGCACCGTGGCCGTAGCGCGTCACCACGCAGCCGGAGAGCTTGCCGGGATCGCCGCGCCAGCGCGCCTCGACGACCTGGGCCATGGCCGCCGCGGCCTTGCCGGCGCCGACCACCACCAGGCGCCCGGCCGGCGGGTCCGCATCGAGGGCATCGAGATAGGGCGGCAGGCAGCGGGCCGGCGAGACGGCCTCGAGCGCCGCGCCGAACAGCCGCTCGAGGAGGGCGCGCTGTCCGGAATGGGCGGTCATGCTGGAACTGCCGCGCTCAGTTCTTGTAGAGCGCGGCCTTGTGGTAGAAGCCGAACACCTTCTCCAGTTCGTCGCGCTGCCATCCCACCAGGTCCTTGAACTCGACGCCGCAGGCATGGCGGCCATCCTCAACGCGCTGCCAGCACACGCGCGCGGGGATCACGAGCGGCTTCTGGTTCTGGTAATCGTTCAAGTTCTCGGCCGGCAACTGGATGCTGAGAGTGACCGGCAGGTCCTTGTCGAGTTCCTTGGGAACGATCAGCTTCATGCCGGACAGGCTGAGGTCGGTCGCCAGCGACTCCATGCGCGCCGTGCCGTCCTGGCTGGCGACCAGCACCAGCATGCCGCGCTCCAGGCGCGGGAACTTGCGCTTCTCGCCGGACTCCTTGACCGCGTCGACCTCGATCATGCGCTGGAACTGGAAGCCGGACATCACCTCGTTGAGCGTTTCGGTGACGCGGTGCAGGTCGTTGCCGATGGCCGCGGTCGTCTCGACCTTGGTCGAGCTCTCGTTGAGGGTGGCGAACAGGCGTTCCAGCGTCGCCTCCAGCTCGGCCAGCTGCTCCATCTGCTGGCGGCTGGCGTCGACGATGGCGGCGTTGTCCTGCGCCGCCTCCGCCACCACGCTCGACATGGCGGCCATCACCTCGGAAGTCTCGCCCGCCACCGCCTGGCTGGCGTGCACGCGCTGCACCACGGCGTCCATGGTGGCGCGCAGCTGGCTGACGCGATCGTTGATGGTGGCGACGATGCCGGTCACCTCGGTGGCCGACAGCGTGGTGCGCTCGGCCAGCTTCCTCACCTCGTCGGCCACCACCGCGAAGCCGCGGCCCTGCTCGCCGGCGCGCGCCGCCTCGATCGCGGCGTTGAGCGCCAGCAGGTTGGTCTGGTTGGCGATTTCCTTGATGGTGTCGATGATCAGCGTGATCTCGGTGGCCGCGGTGGCCAGGTCGGCCACCTCGTTGGACACGCGGTTCACCTCGCCCACGGTGGCGTCCATCTCCGCGATGTTGCGCTGGACCGCCGACACGCCTTCGTTGCCCTTGGCCTGCACCTCGCGGGTCCGCTCGGCGGCGGCACCGGCCTGATCCTGCACGGTGCGCGCGACCTCGGACAGCGACTTGGTCTCCGACACCACCTCCGCCGCGCGCGCCTCCTCCTGGCGGCTCACCTCGGCGGTCTCCTTGGCGATGGTGGCGATCTGGAACGCCGACTGGCTCATCTGCTTGCCGGAGTCCTCGACGTTGCCGAGGATGCGCGAGAGCTTGCCGATGACGTCGTTGAAGATGCGCTGCAGGATGCCGATCTCGTCGTGCGCCGTGACTTCCACGCCGCGCGTGAGGTCGCCCTGCTCGACCGCCTTGAGCGCCTCGCACAGCTGCAGGATGGGCTTGAGGAACAGGCTGGCGACGAAGCCGATCAGCAGGAACTGCAGCATGAACTCCAGCCCCGACTCCCACACCGAGTTGAAGTGGTAGGCGGCGCGCTGGTCGATCATCGCCTGCACCGCCGTCGCCGGCGCGCCGTCCCGCTGCGCCAGCTCGATCATCTTCTGCAGCTCGTGGGAGGCCAGCAGCCGGTTGTAGATGGTCGTCACCATGGTGACGACGAAGAATCCGATCTGGAATTTCCAGCGGATGCTGAGATTCGTGAACCAGTTCATGGCATTCCTCGAAAACCCGCGCGACAGGAGGGGGATTTTAGCAGCGCGCCACCCCATGACCGGGCCGGCGGGGTGCAAAGCTGAGCTGCGTCAGTAATCGTCGCCGATCATCGGCGGCGCTTCCCGAACCTGCGACAGCAGATCTTCCGCCATCAGCTCGTTGTCGGCGAAGACCACCTTCACCATGCCGGCGCACGTGCCCGCCGCACGCAGCCGCTTGGCTTCCGCGCTGGCCTCCTTGAAGCTGGCATGGTCGCTGATCTTGGTCAGCACCCGGATCGGCTGCTCGACGATCTCGTAGAGGTAGTAGGGCATGTTCGTTCTTCCTTCTAATCGACGTAACGCTTGGCCGCCTTGCGGCGGCCCGGCTTGGACTTCTGGATGATGACGCCGCGCACCGCGGAAAGATCGTGCAGGGCAATGGTCGGATAGGCGGGGTTGAGCGGCGCCAGCAGCCAGCCGGGGCCGGCCTGGCGCAGCTGGCGGAAGATCCACTCGCCGTGCGCCTGCGCCAGCACGTAGGAACCGTCGTGCACCTCGCCCGAGGGCTCGATGACCACCACGTCGCCCTCGACGAATTCGGGCTCCATGCTGTCGCCCAGCACCATCAGGGCGAAGGCTTCGGCGTCGTCGCAGGCCGAGGGCGCGGGCGCGGCGGCGATGGGGATGGTCTTGCTCATGCCTGCCCCAGCGGCCAGCGCATGTTGTCGCCGAGGCGGCTCTCCGGCCGGCCGACGTAGTAGCCCTGCGCCAGCTCGATGCCCATCGCGCGCAGCTCGGCCAGCACCTCCTCGCTCTCGACGTGCTCGGCGATCACCTGGATGCCGAGGTCGGCGGCGAGCTGGTGGATGGTCTGCACGAAGGAGCGGTCGCGCTGGTTCTCGAGGATCTTGACGATGAAGTCGCCCTCGATCTTGAGGAAGTCGACCGGGAAGCGGCGCAGGTACTGGAACGAAGAGAAGCCGGAGCCGAAGTCGTCGATCGCCAGCTTGAAGCCGCACAGCTTGAGCTCGGCGATCAGCTTCTCCAGCACCACGATGTTCTTGACGGTATCGCGCTCGGTGATCTCGAACACCACCTGCCCCGGCTCGATGCCGCAATCGGCGATCAGGCGCTTGAGGGTGGACACGAAGTCCGACACCGCCAGCGCCCGCGGCGACAGATTCACGAACACGTAGCCCTTGAAGTCGAGGTCCATCACGGTGCGCAGCGCGCGCTCCATCACCATGGCGTCGAGCCGGTGGATCACGCCGGCCTTCTCGGCGAACTCGATGAAGCGCGCGGCCTCCATCGGCGCGTCGCCTTCGATGGCGATGCGCGACAGCACCTCGAAGCCGACCACGCGGTTCTGCTGCAGGTCCATGATGGGCTGGAAGAACGGCACCACGCGGCCCTCGTTGATGGCGGCGACCACCTCGACCGTGGTCTGCGTCATGTCGCGGAACACCTCGGCGACCTCCTCGTCGCTCGGCACGCCGATCTGGTGCTTGCCCGCCGTCTTGGCCTTGTACATCATGTTGTCGGCAAACAGGAACAGGTCCTTGGGATTGTCGGCGTGCATCGGGTAGAGCGCCAGGCCGATGGAGGCGCTGCCGTTGATGCGGGCGCCGGCCGCCGTCTCGATCTCCATGGCGAACACGGCATCGAGCACGCGCTGCGCCACCGCCAGCGCGGTGGCGGGCATGACGTCGGGCAGCAGCACGACGAACTCGTCGCCGCCGTAGCGCGCGAAGATGTCGCCCGGGCGCAGCACCTTCTTCACCGCCGGCGCGAACGACTGCAGGTACTTGTCGCCCACCGCGTGGCCGTGGCCGTCGTTGATCAGCTTGAAGTTGTCGAGGTCGACCACCAGCAGCGCGAACTGGTAGCCGTGGCGCTGGGCGCGGGCCACCTCGTACTCGAACAGCTCCCAGAAGACGCGGCGGTTGTAGAGGTCGGTGAGCGGGTCGCGCGTGGCGTAGTACTCCATGTCGCGCGTGTACTTGTGGATCGCCTTGACCGAGCCGACCACGTTGAGCATGGTGGACAGGATGCTGTCCATCACCAGGCGCAGGGTATCGTCCTCCACCGCGACGGCGTTGACGCCGATGCCGACGATGCCGCCGATCTTCGGGTTGTCGACCATCAGCGTCTTGGTGTGCAGCGCGACGGTCTCGGCGTCGAGCTCGAGCGGCGCGCCGTCGCCCGGCGGCACATGGTGGTGCAGGCTCAGCTGGGACAGGCCGGCGAAGCGCGGATCGTCGAACACCAGGCGGCGCACGTGCGCCTCCATCATCTGGCGCGTCTGGTCGCTCGGCACGCGCGACCAGAAGATCTCGAGGTCGAACACCTCGTCGCCCACCTCGAACAGCGAGAACATCATGTGGGTGGTCATCACCGTGTTGATCTCGCCGAGCAGGCGCGAGATGTACTCGCCCCAGTCGCGCACCACCTCGGAGGTGATGACGAACTTCTCCATCAGGCCGATCTCGAAGTGCAGCACGTGCTTGTCCACCGCGACGCGGCGCAGTTTCTCGAACAGCTCGGACAGGTGCGCGAACAGCCGGCGGAACTCGTCGAAGCCCGGATCGTGCCGGGTGAACTCGAGGTTGCGCAGGTCGGCGACGGCGTTCACCTGGGAGGCCGCCGTGTCGATCTCGGCGATCGCGGTCTCGAGGCGGCGGCTGACGCGCCACACGGCCAGCGCGGCCAGCCCCATCAGCAGCGGCGCGAACAGCGCGCTCCACAGCAGGAAGTCGTGGCGCGCCTTGGCCACCAGCGGCGCGAAGTCCTGCTTGACCTCGATGACGCCGAGCGCCAGGCCCTCGCGCGCCGAGGCGTGGCAGCGCATGCAGCGCTCGCCGGCCACCAGCGGCATCAGGTAGCGCACGCCGCCGTCGCGCGCCTCGGTGAGCGGCTGGGCGGTGGACAGCACCCAGTCGATGGAGGCATCCAGCGGCGGCTGCTCGATGGTGCCGTGGTCGAGCTCGACGATCGGCCCGCGGAAGATCTGCAGCTCGGTCGGCGTGTCCTTGGCGGTGTCGCGGATGGCGGCGATGAACTGCTCGGCCTGCTGGCGCCGCCAGCCGGTGCTCATCAGCTGGTACATGCCGGTGAAGGCCACCTGGGCCAGCGCCGAGGACGAGGCGCGGGCGTTCTCGCGCACGGTGTGCTCGACGACCCGGCCGATGACGACGTAGGTGCTGCCGAAGAAGCCGATGCCCACGACGGCGGACGCCGCCATGATGAAGTTGCGTACTCGCATGCGCTCTGCTGGGGTGGCTGGGACGCCGCATTGTAACCCGCGGCCGGGCAGGCCCTTTTTGCCGCATAATCGCGCCCGATGGACGCCCTCAGAATCCTCGTCATCGAAGACAACCCCGACCTGGCCGCCAACCTGGTCGACTACCTCGCCGCCCACGGGCATCTCGCCGACGCCGCCGGCGACGGCATCTCCGGACTGAACCTGGCCGCCAGCCACGACTACGACGTGATCCTGCTCGACATCATGCTGCCCGGGCTGGACGGCCTGTCGCTGTGCCGGCGGCTGCGCGAGGAGGCGGGACGCTCGACGCCGATCCTGATGCTGACGGCGCGCGACACCATCGAGGACAAGATCGCCGGCCTCGAAGCCGGCGCCGACGACTACGTGGTCAAGCCCTTCGTGCTGCGCGAAGTCGCGGCCCGCATCAAGGCGCTGGCGCGCCGCGCCCAGGCGGGCTCGCCCAAGCAGCGGCTGCAGCTGGGCGACTTGAGCTTCGACACCGGCACCTTCGAGGTGGCGCGCGCCGGCACGCCGATCGAGCTGCCGCCGATTCCCCTGCGCCTGCTCGAGGCGCTGATGCGCGCCAGCCCCCGCGTGCTGTCGCGCGACGATCTGGTGCGCGCCGTCTGGGGCGATGCGCCGCCCGACAGCGACGCCCTGCGCGCCCACATGCACGTGCTGCGCAACGCCATCGACAAGCCGTTCGAGAAGCCGCTGCTTCGGACTTTGCGGGGCTTGGGGTGGCAGATTACCGAGGCGGCTTAGATGGTGCGCGCTCGGGCCGATGGGGTGCCCTGCTGCGCTGCGTGTCCCCCGGCGGACAAAAGCGATAAGGCGTCCGCCTCCTCCTTTACCTACGCGCAGCAGGGCACCCCATCAGCCCGGTTTTGCGCGCGGGTCCCAGCCTGGCCGTTGGCGGTTACAACCACCAGCCTCGTATTGATGCGCTACCAAATCACCGCATACCGCCGCGATGAAGGTGTGACG
>DASVZD010000198.1:0-3103 GCA_036391815.1 Rhodocyclaceae bacterium | reverse complement strand
GCATGAAGATCTCGCTGGACGATGTCGAAAGCGCCCTTTCGGCCCAGCGCATCAAGTCCCTGTTTGCCGCCCTGATGGTCAGCGTGTTCATGCTCGGCATCATCTGGTTCTTCGTCCGCAACGTCGTGACGGTACCGCTCGAGCATATGGTCGCCGGCCTGCGCGACATCGCCAGCGGCGAAGGCGACCTCACGCGCCGCCTGGAGGTCAAGGGCCAGGACGAGATCGGTGAAGCGTCCTCCACCTTCAACGCGATGATGGTCAAGTTCTCGGAACTGGTGCGGCACGTCAGCGAATCGGCCGGGCAGGTCTCCTCCGCGGCGCATGGCCTGACCGTCAGCGCCAGCAAGGTCAGCGAGGGCTCCCACCGCCAGGACGAGATGTCCACCGCGGCGGCCGGCGCGGTGGAGACCGTAGTCTCGAGCATCTCCGAGATCGCCCACAGCACCGAACGCGTGCACGACCAGTCGCGCGAGAGCGAGCGCCGCTCCGCCGAGGGCAACCAGAGCCTGTCCAAGCTGATCGGCGAGGTCGAGATGGTCGAAGGCACCGTCAAGCAGATCGCCGAATCCGTCAACCTGTTCGTCACCAGCACGGCGGCGATCACCAACATGACGCGCGAGGTCAAGGACATCGCCGACCAGACCAACCTGCTGGCCCTGAATGCCGCCATCGAGGCCGCCCGCGCCGGCGAGCAGGGCCGCGGCTTTGCCGTGGTGGCCGACGAGGTCCGCAAGCTGGCCGAGAAGTCGTCGGCATCCGCCAGCGAGATCGACTCCATCACGCGCAGCCTGACCCAGCAGTCCGACGCCGTCTCGCATGCCATCGAGAACGGCCTCGCCCACATCGCCTCGAGCCAGAAGTCGGTCGAGACGGTCGCCGAGGTCCTCTCCGCCGCCAGCAGTTCCGTGACCGAGGTCGGCCACGGCCTGGATGTGATCGCCTCGGCGACCGAGGAGCAGCGCCGCGTATTCACCGACGTCGCCCACAACATCGAGGCCATCGCCAACATGGCGCGCGAGAACAATTCGGTGGTCGAGCAGACTTCCGCCTCGGCGCGCCAGCTCGAGGAACTCGCCAACAACCTGCAGAGCGCGGTCGGCCGCTTCAAGACCTGAACGCCGTTGCGCCCGCCATTACGGCTCCCGCAGGGAGCCGTAATTTTTTGCTCCCCCCGGAGCCGTAATTTTTTCTGCCGTCCCCCTTGAAACCCGGCCCGGCACCCCCATAGTCCAACAGGTTTATCAAAAGGGACGCATCCATGCAGGACCAAACGCCAGAATCCTTGCCCCAGCCCGACGCCGGGATGGCCCCGGCCGCGCCGGCCGCCGAAGCGCCTGCCGCCGACACCACGCCCAGCGTGGAGGAACTGCTGAAGGCGGCGGAACTGAAGGCCGCCGAGCATCACGACGCCTGGCTGCGCGCCAAGGCCGAGACCGAGAACGTGCGCCGCCGCGCCCAGGAAGACATCGCCAAGGCCGGCAAATTCGCCTCCGAGCGCTTCGCCACCGAGATGCTGGCGGTCAAGGACAGCCTCGAGGCCGCGCTGGCCAACGAGAACCAGGGCGCCGACGCCCTCAGGGCCGGCGTCGAGCTGACGCTCAAGCAGGTGGCCGCCGCCTTCGAGAAGTCCAGCCTCGCCGAAATCAACCCGTTGAACGAGAAGTTCGATCCCCACCGCCACCAGGCCATCAGCCAGGTGGAAGCCGAAGGCGAGCCGAACCGGGTCATCAACGTGCTGCAGAAGGGCTACGCGCTGCACGACCGGGTCATCCGCCCGGCCCTCGTCGTGGTTTCGAAGGCGAAAGGCGCATAGCGCGGCTTGAACTGGCGGCGAAAAGCCCCATTTGGACACCAGCTTAGTTTTTACCGAATTGACGCAAAAGGACACGAACATGGGCAAGATCATCGGCATCGACCTCGGCACCACCAACAGCTGCGTCGCCATCATGGAAGGCGGCAAGCCCAAGGTGATCGAAAACTCGGAAGGCGCGCGCACCACGCCGTCCATCGTCGCCTACACCGAGGACGGCGAAGTCCTCTGCGGCGCCTCCGCCAAGCGCCAGGCGGTCACCAACGCCAAGAACACGCTATTCGCGGTCAAGCGCCTGATCGGCCGCCGCTTCGAAGAGAAGGAAGTGCAGAAGGACATCGACCTAATGCCCTTCAAGATCGTCAAGGCCGACAACGGCGACGCCTGGGTTTCCGTGCGCGACAAGAAGATGGCGCCGCCGCAGGTTTCCGCCGAAGTGCTGCGCAAGATGAAGAAGACCGCCGAGGACTACCTCGGCGAGGAAGTCACCGAAGCCGTCATCACCGTTCCCGCCTACTTCAACGACAGCCAGCGCCAGGCCACCAAGGACGCCGGCCGCATCGCCGGCCTCGAAGTGAAGCGCATCATCAACGAGCCGACCGCGGCGGCGATCTCCTTCGGCCTCGACAAGCAGGAAGGCGACCGCAAGATCGCGGTGTTCGACTTGGGCGGCGGCACCTTCGACATCTCCATCATCGACATCGCCGAGATTGACGGCGAGCACCAGTTCGAAGTGCTGTCGACCAACGGCGACACCTTCCTGGGCGGCGAGGACTTCGACCAGCGCATCATCGATTACATCGTCACCGAGTTCAAGAAGGAACAGGGCGTCGACCTCAAGAACGACGTGCTGGCGCTGCAGCGCCTGAAAGAAGCGGCCGAGAAGGCCAAGATCGAGCTGTCCTCCAGCCAGCAGACCGAGATCAACCTGCCCTACATCACGGCCGACGCGTCGGGTCCCAAGCACCTGACGATGAAGATCACGCGCGCCAAGTTCGAATCGCTGGTCGACGACCTCATCGAGCGCTGCGCCGCCCCTTGCCGCACCGCCATCAAGGATGCCGGCGTCAAGGTCGAGGACATCAGCGACGTCATCCTGGTCGGCGGCATGACGCGCATGCCGAAGGTGCAGGACAAGGTCAAGGAACTGTTCGGCAAGGAGCCGCGCAAGGACGTGAACCCGGACGAGGCCGTCGCCATCGGCGCTTCCATCCAGGGCGGCGTGCTGCAGGGCGAAGTCAAGGACGTGCTGCTGCTCGACGTCACCCCGCTGTCGCTCGGCATCGAGAC
>DASVZD010000197.1:0-1934 GCA_036391815.1 Rhodocyclaceae bacterium | reverse complement strand
GCCCTGGTCATCGACGACGACATCTACAACGTCTACGCCATGACCGGCGCGCTGGAACAGCAAGGCATGACCGTGGTGCTGGCGGAAGACGGCCGCGCCGGGCTGGCGGCGCTGCGCGAGCATCCCGACGTCGCCGTGGTGCTGATCGACGTCACCATGCCCGGCATGGACGCCGAGGGCATCGTCCACGCGCTGCGGGCGACCCACGAGGCGCCGCTGCCGGTGGTCGCGGTGACGGCGCGCGCCATGCCGGGCGACCGCGCCAAGTGCCTGAGCGCCGGCGCCTCGGACTACCTCGCCAAGCCGGTCAACGTCGCCCACATGGTGGCGCTGCTGAAGACCTGGCTGGGGCGCACGCCGTGAGCGCGCGGGAGGCCGGGCTGCCGGCGCCCATCAACGTCCTGGCGGTGGATGCCGACGCCGCGACGCTGGCCGTCGTCGCCGAGGCGCTGGAAGCGCCCAATTGCCGGCTGGTGACGGCGGGCTCGGGCACCGAGGCGCTGCGCCGGATCATCAAGACCGATTTCGCCCTGATCCTGCTGGCGGTGCGCCTGCCGGAACTCGACGGCCTGGAGGTGGCGACGCTGATCCGCCAGGTGCGGCGCTCGAGCCACATCCCGATCATCTTCCTGACCTCGCCCGACGGCCCGGCGCGGCCGGCCTTCCGCGGCGGCGAGGGCGGGCCGGTCGACTACCTCGCCAAGCCGCTCGACGCCGCCGCGCTGCAGTCGCTGGTGGCGGAGCTGGCGGGCGCCTGCGGCCGCAGCCCGAAGGCGGAGATGGGGCGGGTCGGCGAGGACCTGGAGAGCGTGATCCGCGACCGCACCGCAAGCCTGATCCGCGCCAACGACGACCTGCGGCGCGAGGTGGCGCGGCGCGAACGCGCCGAAGCCGCGCTGCTGGCGGCGCGGCTGGAGGCCGAGGCCGCCAACTCGGCGAAGTCCGAATTCCTCGCCAACATGAGCCACGAGATCCGCACGCCGATGAACGGCATCGTCGGGCTGCTGGAACTGGTGCTGCAGACGGAGCTCTCCGCCGAGCAGCGCGAATACCTGGACCTGGTGAAGGTCTCGGCCGGCGCCCTGCTCACCATCATCAACGACATCCTCGACTTCTCGAAGATCGAGGCCGGCAGCCTCGAGCTGGAACGCACGCGCTTCTCGCTGCGCGAGGTGGTCGGCGACACCATGAAGGCGCTGGCCTTCGAGGCCGCGCGCAAGGGACTGGAGATCGCCTGCGCGGTGGCGCCCGACGTGCCGGACGCGCTGCTCGGCGACCCGGTGCGCCTGCGCCAGGTCGTCACCAACCTGGTCGGCAACGCGATCAAGTTCACGGCCAGCGGCGAGGTGGTGCTTGCCGTGCGGAACGTCGCGGGGCGCGACGGCGAGGTGCATTGCGAGTTCGCCGTGCGCGACACCGGCATCGGCATCCCGGGCGAGAAGCTGAAGGCCATCTTCGCGCCGTTCTTCCAGGGCGACACCTCCACCACGCGCGTGTACGGCGGCACCGGCCTCGGCCTCACCATCGCCGCGCGGCTGGTGGAGATCATGGGCGGCACCATCGGCGTCGACAGCGCGATCGGCGCCGGCAGCGTGTTCCGCTTCGGGCTGCGCTTCGGCGCGGCGCAGGATGCGCCGTCGGCCCGGCCGGACTTCCGCGGCCTGCGCGTGCTGGCGGCGCTGCATCCGGTCAACCGCGAGGCGCTGCTGGCGGACCTCCGGCATTGGCAGGCCGAGGTGATGGAGGCCGGGAGTCCCGACGCGGCGGCGGCGCTGCTGGGCCGCGGCGGCCGCTTCGACCTGGTGCTGCTGGACGACGGCCTGGCGGGCGGCGACGCCGGCGCGCTGGCGTCGCGCCTCGCGCGCGGCACGGCGCAGCCGTTCGCCGTGGCGGTGCTGACTTCCATCGTGGCGCGGCCGCAGCGCGGCCGCCTG
>DASVZD010000196.1:0-13325 GCA_036391815.1 Rhodocyclaceae bacterium | reverse complement strand
GGCGCCATGGGGCAGTTGAACAAGGCCACCCAGCAGAACGCCTCGGCTTCCGAGGAACTGGCCGCCACCGCCGAGGAGATGGGCGGACAGGCCGGCCAGCTGCAGGAGCTGATGGCCTTCTTCAGGATCGAGCAGGAGGCCAGGCGCGCATGATCCGGCGCGGCCGGCCTTGTCCCAGCCGGCCGCCCTGCAAGCGGTATCATGTCGCGACCAGAGAAATTCGCGCTTAAGAAGCAGCGTCCGTTCCCGACCGATGGCCGACCCACAAGAAATCACCAGCGCCGAGTTCGCCCAGTTCCAGCGACTCATCTACAAGATCGCCGGCATCAGCCTGGCGGACACCAAGAAGGTCCTCCTCGTGGGCCGACTCGGCAAGCGCCTGCGCGCGCACGGCATGTCGTCGTACTCCGAGTACTTCAAGCTGGTCTCCAGCGGCCGCGATCCGGCCGAGCTGCAGTTGATGGTCGAGCTGCTGACCACCAACGAGACCTATTTCTTCCGCGAGGAGAAGCACTTCGATTTCCTGGCCGACCATATCGCGGCCAAGCATCCGCCGGGCAAGTCGCTCGACATCTGGAGCGCCGCCGCCTCCACCGGCGAGGAGATCTACACCATCTGCATGGTGCTGGCCGACACCCTGGGCATCGGCGCCAACTGGTCGGTGATGGGCTCCGACATCAACACCCAGGTCCTGGCGCTCGCCAGCAGCGGCCACTACCCGATGGAAAAAGCGCGCGGGCTGCCGCCGGAATACCTGCGCAAGTACTGCCTGAAGGGGGTGCGGCAGCATGAAGGCACCTTCCTGATCGCGCCCGAGCTGCGCAAGCACACGCGCTTCATGCCGGTCAACCTGAACCAGCCGCTGCCGGGCAGCATCGGCAAGTTCCACGTGATCTTCCTGCGCAACGTCATGATCTACTTCGACAACGACACCAAGCGCCAGGTGGTCGACCGTCTCATCAACCAGCTCCATCCCGGCGGCTACTTCATCGTCGGCCACTCGGAGTCGCTCAACGGCCTGACCGACCGGCTGACCTCGGTGCAGCCGACCATCTACCGCCTGCCGTGAACGACGTCTACCTCGAACCGGGCGACTTCCGCTTCGGCGCCGCCCCGCTGCGGCTGGCCACGCTGCTCGGCTCGTGCGTCTCGGTGACGCTGTGGCACCCGCGGCGCCACATCGGCGGCATGTGCCATATCCAGATGCCGGGTCGCTCCAGGCAGGCGCACGAGGGCCGGCTGGACGGGCACTACGCCGAGGACGCCTTCGCGCTGTTCGACCGGGAGATCGGGCACCACGGCGGCCACCCCAGCGAGTACGTCGCCAAGCTGTTCGGCGCCGGCAACATGTTCCCCGGGACGGAGGCGGCCACCATCAAGATCGGCGCCAGGAACCTGGACGCCGCGCGCCGCGAACTGGCCAGGCGCGGCCTCCGTCCGGCGGCGGAGCATGTCGGCGGCGCCGGCCACCGCAAACTGATATTCGACCTCGCCAACGGCGATGTCTGGCTCTCCTTCTCCAATCTCGAACCCGTCAAGGAAACGGCAATTGGCTGACAAGATCAAGGTCATGGTGGTGGACGACTCCGCGGTGGTGCGGCAGGTCGTGACGCAGGCGATCGCCAGCGATCCGAGCATCGAGGTGATCGCGACCGCCCAGGATCCCGTGTTCGCGCTGGACAAGATGAAGAGCCTCTGGCCGGACGTGCTGGTGGTGGACATCGAGATGCCGCGCATGGACGGCCTCACCTTCCTCAAGAAGATCATGGCCGAGCACCCGACGCCGGTGATCATCTGCTCGTCGCTGGCGGAAAAAGGCGCCCAGGTGACGATGGAAGCGCTGGCGGCAGGCGCCTTCACCATCATCACCAAGCCGAAGATGGGCGTGAAGTCCTTCCTGCAGGATTCCGCCAACGACATCGTGACGGCCATCAAGTCGGCCGCGCGCGCCAACATGACCGCCGTGCGGCGCATGACGGCGGCGCCGGCCGCCGCCCTCAACCCGGCCCCCAAGCTGAGCGCGGACGCGATGCTGGCGAGCGGCCACACGGGCGCCAGCATGTACGGCACCACCGATCGCCTGGTCGCCATCGGCACCTCGACGGGTGGCACGCAGGCGCTCGAAGCGGTGCTGACGCGGCTGCCCGCGGTCTGTCCCGGCATCGTCATCGTCCAGCACATGCCGGAGAAGTTCACCGCCATGTTCGCCGAGCGCCTGAACGGGCTTTGCAAGCTCGAGGTGCGCGAGGCGCAGCACGGCGACCGCGTCATCCCGGGGCGGGCGCTGATCGCGCCCGGCGGCCGCCACATGATGCTCAAGCGCAGCGGCGCCCAGTACTACGTCGAAGTGGCGGACGGCCCGCTGGTCAACCGCCACAAACCGTCCGTGGATGTGCTATTCAGGTCTGTAGCGCAGGTCGCCGGCAAGAACGCCCTGGGCATCATCATGACGGGCATGGGCGACGACGGCGCCCGCGGCATGCGCGAGATGCACGACGCCGGCGCGCAGACGGTGGCCGAGGACGAATCGACCTGCGTCGTCTTCGGGATGCCGAAGGAGGCTATCAAGCTGGGCGGCGTGGACAAGGTGGTGCCGCTCGATCGCATTCCGCAGGAGATCGTTTCGTACGGCGGTTGAGACGGAACGAAACTGTCGCTTTTCGGGACTATGATGTGACTGTTGCTGCGATGCAGCAACGCTTCGTACGAAAGGAAGCCCCCATGCCCGAAGCGCTTGCATACATCGTCGCGTCCGTGACGGACAAGCATGGCCGCGACGGCACCCGCCTGATGCAGATCCTGCGCGAAGTGCAGGAAGCCCACGGCTGGCTGCCCCCGGCCGCCATCACCGCCATCGCCGCCGCCATCGGCTGGCCCCGAGCCAAGGTCGAGAGCACCGCTGGGTTCTACAGCTTCTTCCACACCCAGCCGCTGGGACGCTACCGGATCCTGTGGAGCGACAACATCACCGACCGCATGCTCGGCAACATGGACCTGATGGACGCCATGTGCAAGAAGCTGTGGCTCGAGCCCGGCCGCGTCTCGGAGGACGGCCTGGTGAGCGTCGACACCACTTCCTGCACCGGCATGTGCGACCAGGGCCCGGCAGTGCTGGTCAACTACCGCGCCATCCCGGCGATGGACGCCGAGAAGGTCGAGCGCATGGCGGAGCTGATCCGCAAGCAGGTGCCGGTGGCCGACTGGCCGCCGGAGTGGTTCGTGATCCAGGACAACGTCCGCCGCGCCGACATCCTGCTCGACAACGACATGGCGCCCGGCGTCGCGCTCGCCGCCTGCTTCGCGCGCAGCCCGGCCGACAGCGTCGAGTCCCCCTCGAACGAGCGCTCGTGGCGCGAGGGCGTGCACGCACATGCACTGGGCCCGTCGGCGACGCTCGACGAGATCAAGAAATCGAATTTGCGCGGCCGCGGCGGCGCCGGCTTCACCACCGGCGTCAAGTGGGAGGCCTGCCGCCATGCGCCCGGCGCCACGCGCTACGTCGTCTGCAATGCCGACGAAGGCGAGCCGGGCACCTTCAAGGACCGGGTGCTGCTCACGCGCCAGGCCGACCTGGTGTTCGAAGGCATGACGGTCGCCGCCTACGTGGTCGGCGCCAGCAGGGGCTACCTCTACCTGCGCGGCGAATACCGCTACCTGCTGGAACCGCTCAACGCCGTGCTCGACCGGCGCCGCCAACAGGGCCTGCTCGGCCAGGCGATCGGCGGCCAGGCCGGCTTCGACTTCGACATCGAGGTGCATCTGGGCGCCGGCGCCTACGTCTGCGGCGAGGAGTCGGCGCTCATCGAGTCGCTCGAGGGCAAGCGCGGCGTGCCGCGCAACCGGCCGCCCTACCCGGTCACCAACGGCTTCCTCAACCAGCCGACCATCGTCAACAACGTCGAGACCTTCGCCGCCGCGGCGCTCGTCGCGCTGAAGGGCGGCGACTGGTACCGCGCGATCGGCACGCCGAAGTCCGCGGGCACCAAGCTGCTCTCGGTGTCCGGCGACTGCGAGCGGCCCGGCATCTACGAGTATCCGTTCGGCGTCACGGTGGCCGAGGTGCTGGCAGACTGCGGCGCGCGGAATCCCCAGGCGGTGCAGGTCTCCGGGCCATCGGGCATTTGCCTCGCCGACGACGAGTTCGGGCGCCGCATCGCCTTCGAGGACATCCCGACCGCCGGCGCCTTCATGGTGTTCGACCACGGCCGCGACATGTTCGAGGTCGCGCGGAACTTCATCCACTTCTTCGCCCACGAATCCTGCGGCTTCTGCACGCCGTGCCGCGTCGGCACCTCGCTGCTGAAGAACCTGATGGACAAGATCGCCGACGGCCACGGCACGCAGTACGACGTGAACGAGATCTACAAGCTCAACCAGCTGCTGCAGATGGCGGCGCATTGCGGCCTCGGGCACACGGCCTGCCACCCGCTGTTCGACACCCTGGAGAAATTCCGCCCCGCCTACCAGCGGCGGCTGAAGTCGCTGGAATTCGAGCCGGCCTTCGACCTCGATGCCGCGCTGTCGCAGGCGCGCCAGATGACCGGCCGCGACGACGCCTGGGCACACCTGGAATCCGCCGAGGAGGCCGCGAAATGAGTGGCGATACTTTCAACATCGACGGCCGTGAAGTGCCATTCACCCCCGGCCAGACCGTGATGCAGGCCGCGCTGACGGCCGGCGTCTTCATCCCGCACCTCTGCTACCACCCGGAATTCAAGCCGCACGGCAGCTGCAAGCTGTGCACCGTCAAGGTGAACGGCCGCCCCGCCACCTCGTGCACGCTGCCCGCGGCGGCCGGCATGGAGGTCGAGAGCAACACGCCCGAGATCCTCGACAAGCGCCGCATGCTGCTGCAGATGCTGCTGGTCGAGGGCAACCACTTCTGCCCGTCGTGCGAGAAGAGCGGCCAGTGCAAGCTCCAGGCGCTCGGCTACGAGCTGGGCGTGATGACGCCGCACTTCACGCACTTCTACCCGGATCGCCCGGTGGACGCCTCGCATCCCGAGGTGCTGCTGGACTTCAACCGCTGCATCCTCTGCGAGCTGTGCATCCGGGCCAGCGCCGAGGTCGACAAGAAGAACGTCTTCGCGCTGTCGGGCCGCGGTCTGAAGAAGCACCTGATCGTGAATGCCGAATCCGGCAAGCTGAAGGACACCGATTTCGCGGCCACCGACAAGGCGGCGCAGGTCTGCCCGGTCGGCGTCATCCTGCCCAAGCGCAGGGGATTCGCCGTGCCGATCGGCCAGCGCCGCTTCGACGATGCGCCGATATCGGCCCATGTCGCCGAATTCGCGCCGGTGAACCCGGGAGAGCGCAAATGAACGCCCCTGCCGTGAAACAGAAGATCCGCATCGCCACCACCTCGCTGGCCGGCTGCTTCGGCTGCCACATGTCCTTCCTCGACATCGACGAGCGCATCATCGGCCTGCTCGACCTGGTCGAATTCGACCGCTCGCCGATCACCGACATCAAGCATTGCGGGCCCTGCGACGTCGGCATCATCGAGGGCGGCGTCTGCAACGCGGAGAACGTGCATGTGCTGCGCGAGTTCCGCAAGCACTGCAAGATCCTCGTCGCCATCGGCGCCTGCGCGGTGAACGGCGGCCTGCCGGCACAGCGCAACCACCTCGACCTGCGCGACATCCTCGAGGAGGTCTACCAGACCGACCCGGGCGTCGGCCACGGCGGCATCCCCAACGACCCCGAACTGCCGCTGCCGCTCAACCAGGTGCACCCGATCCACGAGGTGGTGAAGGTCGACTACTTCCTGCCCGGCTGCCCGCCCCCGGCGGACGCCATCTGGAAATTCCTCACCGACCTCATCGCCGGCCGCACGCCCCAGCTGGGGCACGGCCTGCTCCATTACGACTGAGGCGACATCATGTCCTTCGAACTGGAAACCGCCGCCCACCCCGAGAACCTGAGGCGCGTCGCCATCGAGCCGGTGTCGCGCGTCGAGGGCCACGGCAAGGTCACGCTGCTGCTCGACGAGAACAACAAGGTGCACCAGGTGCGCCTGCACATCGTCGAGTTCCGCGGCTTCGAACGCTTCATCCAGGGCCGGCCGTACTGGGAAGTGCCGGTGATGGTGCAGCGCCTGTGCGGCATCTGCCCGGTGTCGCACCACCTGGCCGCCTCGAAGGCGCTCGACATGGTGCTCGGCGCCAAATTGACGCCGACGGCCGAGAAGTTGCGTCGCCTGATGCACTACGGCCAGATACTGCAGTCGCACGCGCTACACTTCTTCCATCTCGCCTCGCCCGACCTGCTGTTCGGCTTCGGCTCGGATGTCGCCAAGCGCAACGTCGTCGGCGTCATCGGCGCGGCGCCCGAGGTCGCCAAGAAGGGCGTGCTGCTCCGCAAGTACGGCCAGGAGATCATCCGCCTGACGGCCGGCAAGCGCGTGCACGGCACCGGCTCGGTGCCGGGCGGTGTCAACAAGGCGCTCTCCGTGGCCGAGCGCGACCTGCTGCTCAAGGACGCCTACCAGATGGTGGCCTGGAGCCGCGAAGCGGTCGCCATCATCAAGGGCCTGTTCGCCAAGAACCTCGAGAGCTACAACGCGTTCGGCCGCTTCGACGCCAACTCGCTGTGCCTGGTGCGCGCCGACGGCGCCATGGACCTCTACCACGGCGGACTGCGCGCGCGCGGCAGCGACGGCAAGACGCTGTTCGACCACTTCGACTACGGCCGCTACTGGGAAGTCATCACCGAGGACGTCAAGCCGTGGTCCTACATGAAATTCCCGCATCTCAAGAGCCTCGGCGCCGAGCACGGCTGGTACCGCGTCGGGCCGCTGGCGCGGGTGGCCAACTGCGACTTCATCCCGACGCCGCTGGCCGACCACGAGCGCAAGGAGTTCCTCGCCTACGACGGCGGCCGGCCCGCCGGCGCCACGCTCGGCTACCACTGGGCGCGCATGATCGAGATGCTCCACGCAGCCGAGAACATCAAGGACCTGCTGCACGACGACGACATCACCGGCACCGATCTGATGGCCAAGGGCGAGCGCCAGGAACGCGGCGTCGGCGTCATCGAGGCGCCGCGCGGCACGCTGATCCACCACTACAAGGTGAACGAGGACGACCTGGTGGTCCGCGCCAACCTGATCGTGTCCACCACCCACAACAACCAGGCGATGAACGAGGCGATCCGCAAGGTGGCCGTCCAGTACCTCGACGGCCAGGAGATCACCGAGGGCCTGCTCAACCACATCGAGGTGGCCATCCGCTGCTTCGATCCCTGCCTGTCGTGCGCCACCCACGCGCTGGGCCAGATGCCGCTGGAGGTGACGCTGGAGGATGCCGGCGGCCGCGTGCTCGACCGCAAGTACAAGGACAGCCGCGGCGTCTGCGCGATCGAGTGAAGGCGCCGCTATTGATCTTCGGCTGGGGCAATCCCAGCCGCGGCGACGATGCGCTGGGTCCGCTGTTCGTCGAGCGCATCGAGGCGATGGGGCTTTCCGGCGTCGAGTGCCTGACGGACTTCCAGCTCCAGGTCGAGCACGCCCTCGACATCCACGGCCGGCAGCGCATCCTCTTCGTCGATGCCAGCCTCGACGCGGCCGCGCCCTTCGCGGCCGGGCGCATCGGGCCGGCGAAGGACGCCAGCTTCACCACGCACGCGATGAGCCCGCAGGCGGTGCTGCAGGTCTATCGGGATCTCGAGGACCAGGAGCCGCCGCCGTGCTGGCTGCTGGCCATCCGCGGGGAGCGTTTCGAACTTGGCGAGCCGCCGACCGCCGCCGCGGAGCGCCATCTCGACGCCGCACTGGAATGGGCCCGGCAATGGCTGGCCGGCGCATGCGCGCCCTAGAACTGCAGGGCTTCGGTCAGCGACGCGACTTCCTCTTCGGATTCCGCCAGGATGCTGCTCAGGGTCTCGCTGCCGATCGCCATGTCGATGGAAGCCGTCATGCCCTCGCCGGTGCGCTTGCCGTCGGCGCCGTGCAGCGGGGAGCCGACCGGCGACAATTCCTCGGCCAGCAGCAGCGTGTCGGCCAGGCTGGACGGCGGCATGGCGAGGAAGCCGTCCCAGTAGCCGTCGATCGCGGCCCTGACCGGCTGCGGCACCTCGAGCACTTCGAGCACGGCTTCGCCGACCTCGCGCTCGCCTTCCTCGATCCATTCGAGCGGTTCGCCGTCGAGCAGCCCCTCGTAATCCCTGGCCCGCGAAAGCATGTAGAAGCCGCCGACCTCGTGGATGATGCCGGCGAACAGCGCGGTCTCGGGGTCCTGGCGCGTCACGCGGCGCGCCAGGATATGCGCCAGCGACGCCACGTGCGCCGTGTGCTCCCACAGCCGGACCGCCATGGCGCGGGCGACCCCGCCTTCCGGCGCGCCAGCCAGCTGGCGCGTCACCAGCGCCGCCGCCAGCGTCCTCACGGTGCGGAAACCGAGCCGCGTGACCGCCGTGCGGACATCGGTGATCTGGCGGCCGGAACGGTTGAACACCACCGAGTTGGCCATCGCGACCACGCGTGCGGACAGCAGCGGTTCGGCCTGGACCAGGTGGGCCGCCTTGTCGATATGGCACTCGGGATCCTCGAGCGACCGGCGCACCCGCAGGGCGATTTGCGCGCTGGTGGGAAAGGCCAGCTCTCCATGTCCGACGGCCGCGGCGATTGCCTTGAAGGCGATGCGCTTGTCCATGGGCGGCATGATACGCGCTTTGGCGCACGCTCCCGTCGCGGGCGGCCGGAACGGCGGGCTAAAATATGAACAAACCATCCGCGGCCACCCCGACTTCGTGAGCGACCTCACCCACCTGACAGGCAAGGATTTCGAGCGCATCGCGCGGAACATCAATCCCGGCGGCTGGGCGATCGAGACCGACCGGCCGATCGCCACGCTGCTCGGCTCCTGCGTCGCCGTCTGCCTCTACGACCCGAAGCTCCGGATCGGCGGCATGAACCATTTCCTGCTGCCCAGCCGGACCAGCTCCGCCAATGCCGATACCGACGTCATCCTGAACGGCGACTATGCGATGGAGATCCTCGCCAACGGGCTGTTCAACAAGGGCGCGCGCAAGGAGCGGCTGGTGGCCAAGGCCTTCGGCGGCGGCACCATCGTCAGCTCCATCCGCATGGCGATCGGCGAACGCAATGCCGAGTTCACCAAGGAGTGGCTGGGCCGCGAGGGCATCCCGCTGGTCGCCTCCGACTTCAGCGGTCCCTGGTCGCGCAAGGTGGTGTTCGTGCCCCAGACCGGCGACGCCTTCTGCCGGCGCATCCCGACCACGCAGGCCGCGGCGGTGGAAGTCGCCCGGGCAGAGCAGGAATACGAGAAGTCGCTGGTCATGCCGAAGCCGGCGGCGGAGAAGAAGATCGAGCTGTTCTAGTCCAGGAGTCGACATGAGCGACGAACCGACCGAATTCATCGAGAACCGGACTTACGACGAGATCGCGGTCGGCGACAGCGCGACGCTGGTGCGTACGCTGCGGCCCGACGACATCCAGATGTTCGCCGTGATTTCCGGCGACCTCAATCCGACCCACGTCGATCCCGAGTACGCGCGCTCGTCGAGCTTCCGCGAAGTGGTCGCGCACGGCATGTGGGGCGGCGTGCTGATGTCCAACGTGCTGGGCACGCAGTTTCCCGGGCCGGGCACCGTCTACATCAGCCAGACGCTGCAGTTCGAGCGTGCCGTGCGCGTCGGCGACACCCTGACGGTGAGCATCACCTGCCGGCGCAAGTTCGACCACAACCACCACATCGTGTTCGACTGCCTGGCCACCAACCAGGACGGCCTGAAGGTCATCGAGGGCGCAGCCGAGGTGCTGGCGCCCACCGAGAAGGTGCGCCGGCCGAAGGTGGCGATGCCCGAACTGCGGCTGTCGGAGACCCGCACGGCGCGCTACGAGCACCTGATCGAGATCACCAAGGGCCTCGCGCCCATCGCCATGGGCGTCGCGCATCCCTGCGACGCCGAGTCGCTGAAGGGCGCCCTGCTGGCGCGCGACCGCGGCCTCATCGTGCCGACGCTGATCGGGCCGGCCGAGAAGATCCACGCACTGGCGGAACAGCAAGGCCTCGACCTCGCCGGCTGCGCACTCATCAACGTCCCGCACAGCCATGCCTCGGCCGAAACCGCCGTGGCACTGGCGCGCGACGGCGAGGTCGAAGCGCTGATGAAGGGCTCGCTGCACACCGACGAACTGATGAGCGAGGTGATCAACAAGGTGTCCGGGCTGCGCACCGAGCGGCGCATCAGCCACGTGTTCCTGATGGACGTGCCGACCTATCCGCGGCCGCTGCTGATCACCGACGCCGCCGTCAACATCGCGCCCTCGCTGGAGGAGAAGGTGGACATCGTGCAGAACGCCATCGACCTGGCGCTGATGCTGCACATCCCCGAGCCCAAGGTGGCGATCCTCGCCGCGGTGGAGACGGTGAACCCGAAGATGCAGTCGACGCTCGATGCCGCCGCGCTGTGCAAGATGGCCGACCGGGGGCAGATCGCCGGCGGCATCCTCGACGGCCCGCTCGCCTTCGACAACGCCATCTCGGTCGTCGCCGCGCGCACCAAGGGCATCAAGTCGCTGGTGGCCGGCCAGGCCGACATCCTGCTGGTGCCGGACATCGAGTCGGGCAACATGCTGGCCAAGCAGCTCGAGTATCTCGCCGAAGCGCTAGCCGCGGGCATCGTGCTCGGCGCGCGGGTGCCGATCGTCCTCACCAGCCGCGCCGATTCGGCGCAGACTCGCACCGCCTCGACGGCGGTGGCCGTCGTCATGGCCCATGCGCGGCGCAAGGCGGGCACCCAATGAGCGACGCGCTGCTGACCATCAACGCCGGGTCGTCGTCGATCAAGTTCGCGCTGTTCACCCGCAACGGCGCCATCGCCCAGCGGCCCGAGATCTCCGGGCAGATCGACGGCATCGGGGCGCGGCCGCACATCAAGGCCAAGGACGCCGCTGGCCGCAGCCTCGACGACATCGACCTGCCGCTGGCCGCCGAGGGACAGCACCATGCCGCGCTGGAGTTCCTGGTCGACTGGCTGCATCGCCACGAGGCCGGCTGGCAGATCGTCGGCGTCGGGCACCGGGTGGTGCACGGCGCGCAGGACTACTCGCAGCCGGTGCTGCTCGACGACGTCATCATCGCCAGGCTGACTTCGTTCATCCCGCTGGCTCCGCTCCACCAGCCCCACAACCTCGACGGCATCGCCGCATTGCGCTCCGCGCTGCCCGACGTGCCGCAGGTTGCCTGCTTCGACACCGCCTTCCACCGTACCCAGCCCGAGATCGCGCAGCTCTTCGCCGTGCCGCGCAGGATCACCGCACAGGGCGTGCGGCGCTACGGCTTCCATGGCCTGTCCTACGAATACATCGCCGACGTGCTGCCCCAGCGGATCGGCGAACGGGCCGACGGCCGCATCATCGTCGCCCACCTGGGCAACGGCGCCTCGATGTGCGCGATGCGCCAGCGCCGCAGCATGGCGACCACCATGGGCTTCACCGCCGTCGAGGGCCTGATGATGGGCACGCGCACCGGCAGCCTCGATCCCGGCGTGCTGCTCTACCTGATGGACTACCACCGGATGGACTCCCAGGCCATCGCCCGGCTGCTGTACAAGGAATCGGGACTGCTCGGCGTCTCCGGCATCTCGCAGGACATGCGCGAGCTGCTGGCGTCCGACAGCCCGGCGGCACGGGAGGCGGTCGATCTTTTCTGCTACCGGATCGTGCGCGAGGTCGGTTCGCTTTCCGCAGCGCTCGAGGGACTCGACGCCCTGGTGTTCACCGGCGGCATCGGCGAACATGCAGCGCCGGTGCGCGAGCGCGTCTGCCAGGCGCTGGGCTGGCTGGGGGTCGAAGTCGACCCCGCCGCCAATGCGCGCGACGCCGAGCGCATCTCGGCGCCGTCCAGCGGCGTGGACGTCCTCGTGCTGCCCACCAACGAGGAATGGATGATCGCCCGGCACACCGCGGAGCTGCTTCACGCCGGCTGAAGCCCGGGCAGGACGAACACGGCGTGCCGTCCGGGGTCCAACCCCTGCCTGGCCCGCAAATGGCTAGGCGAAGCATCTGCTTGAATCTCCACGATTGTGCACCGCCCGGCCACCCGGCGCCCTATTCACCCGGGATATCCGGCGCCTCCGACGGCCCGGCTTCAATGCCCCAATAAACTGATTTTTCAACCCTTTCTTGGCCCCTCGGGGCCCTCAAAACCTACTATATATAGTGCCGTGTGGATTGCAGCGACACTAGCGATCAACATAACCCTTTGATTTTGCTGTGTGAGGATTTTTTCACTTTTCATCCGCAGGCACGAGGCGTATTCTTCGTCGCTCGCAATCAACCTCTTCTTCGGAAAGAACCATGACAACGGAAAATTTCAATACCGAGGAATCACTTAATAATCAACATACTGGACAACTTGGGCTATTACTTCCGCAGGAAATCTCGGGGGAGGTGCTGCTGGAGAAATATGCCAAGGGCAACGAAAGAGACGTACGCGACGTGCGCATGCGCGTTGCCCGCGCGCTGGCCGCTGTGGAGAGCGAAGACAAGCGCGCGCATTGGGAAGCGAAATTCCTCGAAGCCCAGGAGAACGGCTTCGTTCCGGCCGGCCGCATCAACTCCGCGGCGGGCACCGATCTGTGCGCCACGCTGATCAACTGCTTCGTGCAGCCGGTCGGCGATTCCATTTCCGACACGGTCGACGGCCGCCCCGGCATCTACACCGCGCTGTCGCAGGCTGCTGAAACCATGCGCCGCGGCGGCGGCGTCGGCTACGACTTTTCCTCCATCCGCCCGGTCGGCGCCCACGTCAAGGGCACGCAATCGCGCGCCTCCGGCCCGGTCTCCTACATGCGCGTGTTCGACCGCTCGTGCGAGACCGTCGAATCCGCCGGCTCGCGCCGCGGCGCCCAGATGGGCGTGCTGCGCTGCGACCATCCGGACATCGAGGAGTTCATCCACGCCAAGGACGCCGGCGACCTCACCAACTTCAACATCTCGATCGGCGTCACCGACGAGTTCATGCGCGCCGTCGAGGCCGACGGCGAGGTGGAGCTGACGCACAAGGCCGAGCCCTCGGCCGACATCAAGACCAACGGCGCCTACCAGCGCGACGACGGCCTGTGGGTCTACCGCAAGCTGCGCGCGCGCGAGCTGTGGGACCAGGTGATGCGCTCCACCTACGACCACGCCGAGCCGGGCATCCTGTTCATCGATCGCATGAACAAGGACAACAACCTCAACTACTGCGAGACCATCGAGGCCACCAACCCCTGCGCCGAGCAGCCCCTGCCGCCCTACGGCTGCTGCTGCCTGGGCTCGGTCAACCTGACCCTGTTCATCCGCCAGCCCTTCTCGGCCG
>DASVZD010000195.1:0-2860 GCA_036391815.1 Rhodocyclaceae bacterium | reverse complement strand
CTGTTCGACCACGAGGAGGTCGGCAGCGAGAGCGCCACCGGCGCGGGTGGCACCTTCGCCATTGACGTGCTCGAGCGGCTCTGCCACCACGCGGTCCTCGACGGCGAGGACCGCCGCCGCGCCTTCGCGCGCAGCTTCTTCGTCAGCGCGGACATGGCGCACGCCTACCACCCCAATTTCCCCGGCGCCTACGAGCCGGGCCACAAGGTGATGGTGAACCACGGGCCGGTCATCAAGACGCACTCGCAGCAGCGCTACACCACCAGCGCCGAGACGGCCGCGCGCTTCATGAGCTTCTGCGAGCAGGCCGGCGTGCCCTGCCAGCAATACGCGCACCGCGGCGACATCGGCTGCGGCAGCACCATCGGTCCCATCGTCGCCTCCCGGCTGGGCATGGCGAGCGTAGACGTCGGCTCCGCCATGTGGGGCATGCACAGCGTGCGCGAAAGCGCGGGCGCGCTCGACCCGGCCTACATGACGGCCGCCCTGGCCGCCGCCTTCGCGAGCTGAGGGCTACGCCTCGGTGACGATCTGGATGTGGCTGCGGTTGACGTTGAGGAACGGCGCCGCCAGCACCTGGCGGCCGCCGAGCTCGATCTCGTAGACCTCGGCATCCGTCACGGCGAGGAACTCGCGCGCCTCGTGCATGAAGTCGGTGATGCGGGCGCCCGGCAGCAGGTCGATGTAGCCCTTGATGCGATAGGCGTCGGTGAGGATGATCACCCGGGTGCGGCTGTCTTGCGCGGTCATGGCTCTCCCCTTCTCGGTTTCTCCGGCGGCCGGCCATCCCCAATATAGCGAATCGCCGGGACCGCGCTCACGCGTCCGGCATCGAGATGCGCAGGCCGCTGTCGGGCTCGCCGCAATGGCGCAAGATTTCCCGGCGCGCCGCATCCCGCATCGCCACCGCAGCCTCGAACCCGGCAGCGTCCGGCGGGGCGATCGGCTCGCCGATGGTCACGGACAGCCGGCCATGCCGGGGAAACCAATGGCCGTCGCGCAGCCAGCTGCGGCTTCCGCGGATCGCCATCGGCACCACGGGAACGCGCTCCCGCGCCGCCACGCCGAAGGCGCCGAGGCGGAACGGCCGCAGGCCTTCCTCCCGGGTGAACGTGCCTTCGGGGAAGAACACCAGCGAGCCGCCGCGCTTCACCGCGTCGCACAGGCGGTCGACATCATCGACGCCCTGCCGGGCCGCGAAGCGCTCGACGAACGCTGCGCCCAGGCGGCGCAGGAAGCTGCCGGCGATGAACTGGCCGCTCAGTTCCTGCTTGGCGACGAAGCGATGGTGCCCGGGCAGCGCGGCGGCCAGCACGATGCCGTCGACATAGCTGGCGTGATTGGCGACCAGCACGCAGGGCGCGCCGGGCGCCGGCAGGTTGCGCGCGCCCTGCACCGACACCGGGCTGCCGCACAGCGCGAGGAACAGCCGCGCCGCGACGCGGCAAATGCGCCACGCCGCCGCGCCGCCCGGGCTGGCGACGACCAGCAGCCAGGCCAGCGGCGCGAGCATCCAGAAGACGGCCCAGACCCATGCCGCATAGCCGAGGGAGCCCGCGACGCCCGCCGCGCGGCGCAGCCGCAGCGCGGCCGTCGCCGCCAGCAGCCGCGCCAACTGCCACCACACCGGATGCGGCGAGGCGCCCAGCAGGCCGCGCTCGTAGAGCTCGCGGCAGGCGGAGCGGCGCAGCTTGCCGCTCGACGTCTTCAGCACGGCATGGGGCGCGGCGAGCACGACGTCGTCCGGCGCCTCGCCGAGCACGTCGACCGCCGTCCGGCGGATCTCGGCCGCCAGCGCGCGGCGGCCCCGGTCGCCGCGCTCGCGCGTTTCCGCCAGCACGACGAGGCGCTCCGTCCCGGTGTGCGGATCGGCGCTGCCGAACACGGCCACGCAGCCCTTGCGCACGCCGGGCAGGTTGCCGATCGCCTGTTCCAGTTCATGCGGATAGATGTTGCGGCCGCCGCGGATCACCACGTCCTTCACGCGGCCGGTGATGAAGAACTCGCCGTCGGCCACGTAGGCGAGGTCGCCGCTGTCCAGCCAGTCGCCGTGGAACAGCCGGCGCGTCTCCTCGGGGTTGCGGAAATAGCCGCGCGTGGCGGACGGCCCCTTGAACTCCAGCCGTCCTTCGATCCGCTCGCCCACTTCGTGCCCGGTCTCGTCCACGATGCGCACCTGGTGGCCGGGAAGCGGCCGGCCGCAACAGGCGAAGGCCAGCGCATGCGCCTCGCCGGCGATGACCGGCTGGGCGCGGCGCGTCGCCGTGAAGGTGCGGCGATCGATGCGGTCGATGCGCGGCGGCGCGCCGGGCGCCGGCACCAGCAGGCCCACGGTCGCTTCGGCCAGGCCGTAGACGGGAGCCAGCGCCTCGGGCCGCAGGCCGCAGGGCGCGAGGCGCTCGGCGAAGCGCAGCAGCGTGTCCGGGCTGACCGGCTCCGCGCCGTTCGCCATGAAGCGGACGCTGCCCAGGTCGAGCCCGGCCAGGCGCTCGTCGTCGAGCCGCTTCAGGCACAGCTCGAAGGCGAAGTTGGGTGCCGCCGTCAGCGTGCCGCGATAGCGATGGAGGGCTTCCAGCCAGCGCTCGGGCCGCGCCAGGAAGGCGAGCGGCGACATGATGACCAGCGGGTTGCCGAAGTACAGGCTGGCGAGCCAGCCGCTGATCAGGCCCATGTCGTGGTAGAGCGGCAGCCAGCTGACGAATACGTCCCCGCTGCCGATGCGCACCGCTTCCCCGATCGCCCGGATGTTGGCCAGCAGGTTGGCATGGCTGAGCGCCACGCCTTTCGGGTTGCCGGTGCTTCCCGACGTGTACTGGATGAAGGCGATGTCGTCGGGGCGCGCCGCCGGAGGAAGGCTGCC
>DASVZD010000194.1:0-2299 GCA_036391815.1 Rhodocyclaceae bacterium | reverse complement strand
GCGTCAAGGACCGCAAGCAGGCTCGTTCGAAGTACGGCGCCAAGCGCCCGAAGAAGGCTTAAGGAGTCACCATGCCCCGTCGTCGCGAAGTACCCAAGCGTGACATCCTGCCGGATCCGAAGTTCGGCAGCGTCGATGTCTCCAAGTTCGTCAATGTCCTCATGACCTCCGGCAAGAAGTCGGTCGCCGAGCGCATCATCTACGGCGCCTTCGACCAGATCAAGTCGAAGAGCGGCAAGGATCCGCTCGAGGTGTTCGGTCAGGCGATCAACAACGTGAAGCCGATCGTCGAGGTCAAGAGCCGCCGCGTCGGTGGCGCCAACTATCAGGTGCCGGTCGAAGTTCGTCCGTCCCGCCGCATGGCGCTCTCCATGCGCTGGCTGCGCGAAGCCGCGCGCAAGCGTTCGGAGAAGTCCATGGGCCAGCGCCTGGCCGGCGAGCTGCTCGAGGCAGCCGAAGGCCGCGGCGCGGCGATGAAGAAGCGCGAAGAAGTCCACCGCATGGCCGAGGCCAACAAGGCGTTCTCGCACTTCCGCTTCTGATTTTCGTTACCGCGCGGCATTCGCTGCGCGGATTTCTTCATTGCCGCCCTGGTGCCTCAGCAGCCTGCTGAGGACCAAGGCGGTTTGGCTTAGATAAGGCAGGTATCCAAAGTGGCCCGCAAGACACCCATCGAGCGCTATCGCAATATCGGCATCTCGGCGCACATCGACGCCGGCAAGACCACCACGACCGAGCGCATCCTCTTCTACACCGGCGTCAATCACAAGATTGGCGAAGTGCACGACGGCGCCGCGACGATGGACTGGATGGAGCAGGAGCAGGAGCGCGGCATCACGATTACGTCCGCTGCCACGACCTGCTTCTGGAAGGGCATGGGCGGCAACTATCCCGAGCACCGCATCAACATCATCGACACCCCGGGACACGTCGACTTCACCATCGAAGTCGAGCGCTCGATGCGCGTGCTGGACGGTGCCTGCATGGTGTATTGCGCGGTCGGCGGCGTGCAGCCGCAGTCCGAGACGGTGTGGCGCCAGGCCAACAAGTACGGCGTGCCCCGCTTGGCGTTCGTGAACAAGATGGACCGTACCGGCGCCAACTTCTTCAAGGTGCACGACCAGATGCGCGAGCGCCTGAAGGCCAATCCGATCCCGATCCAGATCCCGATCGGCGCCGAAGACAAGTTCGAAGGCGTGGTCGACCTCATCAAGATGAAGGCGATCATCTGGGACGAGGCTTCCCAGGGCAACAAGTTCACCTACGGCGACATCCCGGCCGACCTGGTCGAGACCGCCAAGGAGTGGCGCGAGAAGATGCTCGAGGCCGCGGCTGAGGCCTCCGAAGAGCTGATGAACAAGTACCTCGAGGAAGGCGACCTTTCCGAGGAAGAGATCAAGAAGGCGCTGCGCCAGCGCACCATCGCCAGCGAAATCGTGCCGATGCTGTGCGGCTCCGCGTTCAAGAACAAGGGCGTGCAGGCGATGCTGGACGCCGTCATCGAGCTGATGCCGGCGCCGACCGATATTCCGCCGGTCAAGGGCATCCTCGAGAACGAAACCGAGGGTGAGCGCAAGGCCGACGACAAGGAGCCGTTCTCCGCGCTGGCGTTCAAGATCATGACCGACCCGTTCGTCGGCCAGCTGACCTTCTTCCGCGTTTACTCGGGCGTCATCAACTCCGGCGACACCATCTACAACCCGGTCAAGGGCCGCAAGGAGCGCGTCGGCCGGATCTTGCAGATGCACGCCAACCAGCGCGACGAAATCAAGGAAGTGCGCGCTGGCGACATCGCTGCCGCGGTGGGTCTGAAAGAAGCCACCACCGGCGACACCCTGTGCGATCCGGACAAGGTCATCATCCTCGAGCGCATGGTGTTCCCGGAGCCCGTGATTCACGTTGCGGTTGAGCCCAAGACCAAGGCCGACCAGGAGAAGATGGGTATCGCGCTGGGCCGCCTGGCGCAGGAGGATCCGTCGTTCCGCGTGCGCACCGACGAAGAATCCGGCCAGACCATCATCTCCGGCATGGGCGAGCTGCACCTCGAAATCATTGTCGACCGCATGAAGCGCGAATTCGGCGTGTATCCCAGGTTGGCGTAGGCTTTGGCCGTGGAATCCGTCGAACCCTCCATGACCAGGATCTTTCCGCTCTTGTTCTTGGCTCGCACCAGATCGGCCACCGCCTTCACCACGCGCCAGTCGGTGCAGACCCCGTTGGCCGTGGGGCTGAACGGCGTCGTCTTCATCATATCCGAGTAGGAAGAGACCAGGTTGGGCTTGAGGACCACGGTCTGGCC
>DASVZD010000193.1:0-6656 GCA_036391815.1 Rhodocyclaceae bacterium | reverse complement strand
GAGGGTGCCGGCGTGGGCGCCGGGACCGGCCTGCTGGTCGGCAGCATGGCCGGCGCCGATGCCGGCTACGGCTCGGCCTACGGCGCCCAGCGCCGCTACGACAACGCCTACGTCCAGTGTATGTACGCCAAGGGCGACAAGGTGCCCGTGTCGGGGACCTTCACGCAGCCCCAGGCCCCTGCAGCGCAGCCGTCCGGCGGCTATCCGCCGCCTCCGCCGCCCGGCTATGCGCCGCCGCCGCGCTGATCCGCAACGACGAATACGACAAGGAGCACCGTCATGAGCAACACCCCCAATTCCTCCTCCTCGCTGCACCCGATCTTCTGGATCGCCGGCATTGCGGTGACGCTGTTCTCGCTGGTCGGCATCGCCTCGCTGACCGGCCTGCTGCCGACCCGCTCCTCCACGCCGGCGGAACCGCAAGCCGTCGCGGCGGCCCCCGCTGCGGCGCCTGCCCCGGCCGCCGCGCCGGCCGCTCCGGCAGTCGAGACGCCCGCTCCCGCGCCGCTCGCCAAGGAGGCGGCCCCGGCGCCCGTCGAGCACCACAAGGTTGCCGCCAAGCCGCACAAGGCCAAGGTCGCCGCGCTGCCGCCGCCGGAAGGCGCGGGCGTGCCGCCCGATTACGCTCCGCCCCCGCCCGCCAAGCACGTGGCGGCTTGCGCCGATTGCGGCACCATTTCCGAAGTCCGCCAGATCAGGCATGAAGGCCAGGGCAGCGGGCTGGGTGCGGTCGGCGGCGGCGTGGTCGGCGGCCTGATCGGCAACAACGTCGGCCAGGGCAACGGCCGCACGCTCGCCACCATCGCCGGCATGGTCGGCGGCGGCCTGCTGGGCAACAAGATCGAGAAATCGCAGCGCGAGACCTTCACTTATGACGTTTCCGTCAAGATGGAGGACGGCACCAGCCGCCTCGTCAGCTACGACGTGGCGCCGCCGTGGCGCATCGGCGACCCGGTCAAGGTCGTCAACGGGACCATCGTCGCCCGCTGACCCCCGCAAGGAATGCTCGCACCGGAGCTTATCCTGTGCGAGTATTCGCATCGGCTGACAAGGACGATCACCGATGCGACGCTTCCAATCATTCCTCAAGGGACGCAGCGCCCTCGTGCTGCTGGCCGGCTTGCTGATGGCGCCGTGCCTGTCCGCCGCGCCGGCCAAGACCGCCAAGGCCGCCGCCGCCAAGCCGGCGCCCGTGAAACCGGCCGGTCCCGACGATCTGACCGCACCCAGCGTGCGGCACCTGGTGGCCTGCCCGCCGCCCAAGATCGCCGCCTGCGTGATGAAGCGGCCGATCGCGGGCGGCTACAGCGTGCTCACCAAGGGCGTCGAGATCGCCGACGACGGCGTCACCTGGATCGTCGACTTCGGCAAGGGCCAGAAGGCATCGCCGTTCCTGCTGCAGGTGCTCGATACCGGCGGCAGCCTGCACGACATCGAGGTCAGCTTCCGCACCAAGCCCGGCATGCAGAAGACGCCGACGCTGCCGGAGGAATGAGGCGCTACTTTTCCCAGCGCGACGCCGCGCTGTCGTCCGACTCGCGCGCGTCCACCCAGCGGCCGCCGGCCGCCGTGTCTTCCTTCTTCCAGAAGGGCGCCCGCGTCTTCAGGTAATCCATGATGAACTCGCAGGCCGCGAAGGCGTCGCCGCGGTGCGAGGAGGACACCCCGACGAACACGATGCGGTCGCCCGGCAACAGGCGCCCGACGCGATGGATCACGCGCACGCGGCGCAGCTGCCAGCGCGTGTGCGCCTGCGCGACGATCTCGGCCAGCGCCTTTTCGGTCATTCCCGGATAGTGCTCGAGCGTCATCGCGTGGATGTCCTCGCCGCGCACCAGGCCGACGAAGCTCGCCACCGCGCCCGCCCCGTCGTCGCCCGCCGACAGCGCGGACGTTTCCATGCCGACGTCGAAATCCGCTTGCTGCACCGAAACCGACATGTCAGCCTCCGGTCACCGGCGGGAAGAAGGCCACTTCGTCGCCGGCCTTGACGCCGGCCTCCGGCCCGGCCATCGCCTGGTTCACCGCCGCGCGCAGGCTCGTCGACGTGGCGAACACCTGCCAGTCGCCGCCGCGCGCCGCCAGATGGCCGCGCAGCGCGGCGATCGAATCGACGCCGGCGGGCAGCTCGAGCGACTCGCCCGGCGTCCCGAGACGTTCGCGCAGGCTTGCAAAGTAGAGCAGCTTGATGGTCATGGTCAGTCCAGCAGTTCCGAAAAAGGCAGGAAGCGCACCGTATCGCCGCGCGCCACGGGTTGCCCGGCGGCCACGTCGACGAGGCCGTCGCCCCACACGGTGGAGGTCAGCACGCCCGAGCTCTGGTTGGGGAAGATCTCCACCCGGCCCGCCGCGTTGACGCGGCCGCGCAGGAATTCGCGCCGCGTCGCCGGCTTCTTCCACTCGAAATCGGCGGCCAGCGACAAGGCCCGCGGCTCGGCGGCCGATGCGCCCTGGCACTTGAGGATGAACGGCCGCACCAGCATGGAGAAGCTGACGAACACCGAGACAGGATTGCCGGGCAAGCCCATGAAGTCGGCGTTGCCGACCTTGCCGAAAGCCAGCGGCTTGCCGGGCTTCACGGCGATGTTCCAGATCGACAGCTCGCCTTCGGCCGCGACGGCCGGCTTGACGTGGTCCTCCTCGCCGACCGAAACGCCGCCGGTGGTGATCACCAGGTCGTGCAGCGCGCCCGCGCGCCGCAGCGCCTTGCGCGTGGCTTCCAGCGTGTCGGGCACGTCGTCCATCACCTCGACGCGACAGCCGGCCTTCTCCAGCAGCGCCGTCAGCATGGCGCGGTTCGAGTTGTAGATGCCCCCGGGCGGCAGCGGCTGGCCCGGCGGCGTCAGTTCGCTGCCGGTCGACAGCAGGCCGACCGACAGGCGGCGGAACACCTTGAGTTCCGCCATGCCGACCGAAGCCGCCATGCCGATTGCCTGCGGCGTGAGTCGCATGCCGACCGGCAGGATCTCGGCGCCGGCGCGGATGTCCTCGCCGGCCCGCCGTATCCATTCGCCGGGCGACGGCACGTGGTCGATGCGCACGCGATCGCCCTCGCGCGCACAAGCCTCCTGCATCACCACGGCATCGGCGCCGGGCGGAACCGGCGCGCCGGTGAAGATGCGCGCCGCCGTGCCGGGCGCCAGCGGGATGCCGACGCTGCCGGCCGGGATGCGCTGCGCCACGGCCAGCATGTCGCCCGCCGCGCGCACGTCGGCGCAGCGCACGGCATAGCCGTCCATCGAGGAATTGTCGAGCGGCGGCACATCGACCGGCGACACGACGGCCTGCGCCAGCACGCGCCCGGCGGCGTCGCGCAGCGGCACGCGGTCCTCGCCCTTGACGCGGCGCGCCGCGCCGAGCACTTTCGCCCGCGCTTCGTCGAAGCTGATGGTCGGTTCGCTCATAGTCCTGTCTGCCTGAGAATGAAGGCCGCGATTTCGTCGCGGTCGTTGAGATCGAGCACCGGCCTGGGGATGTCGAGCGCCACGTCGCTCGCCACGGCGACGACGTCGGGGTTGTCCGTCCAGATGAAGGGCTTGCCGTGCGCCGGCCGGTGCACCTCGAGTTTCGGGATGGGCGTGTACTTGAAGCCCTCGACCAGCACCAGGTCGCACGGCGACAGCCGCGCCAGCTGTTCCTCGAACGCCGGCTCGGGGCGGCCGCGCAGCTCGTGCATGATCGCCCAGCGCTGGTCGCACACCAGCATCACCTCGGTGGCGCCTGCCTCCCGGTGGCGGTACGAATCCTTGCCCGGCTTGTCGACGTCGAAGTCGTGGTGCGTATGCTTGATCAGCGAAACCGACAGTCCGCGCGCCGTGAAGCGCGGGATCAGCGCCTCGATCAGCGTCGTCTTGCCGGAACCGGAATAGCCTGCAAAGCCGAAGACTTTCATCGTTGGCTCGTCACCTCGAGCACGGGCGCGAAACCGCCGCCCGGCGTGCGGAAATTGGTGGTCTGTCCCTGCCACAGCCTGGCTGCCACCAGCTGGATGCGGCCAGCATAGACATAGTTGCGCAGATCGACCTTGAGTTCCGTCAATTCGCCCCCGACGGCCAGCGTGCGCGACGACGGCGGCACCAGGGCCTGCGCGATGTAGTCGCCGGCCAGGACTTCCGCGAACACCCGCTTGGTGATCTTGTCGCCGCGATAGGCGGCCTTGGAGCCGAAGCCGCCCGCCGGCTTGAAGAACAGCTGCTTGCGGCGCGCCCACAAGTCGTCGGCGCGCTCGGGCGAGACCAGTTCGGTGCGCGGGATGCCGGCCGCCAGCAGCGCACGCGCGTCGGCGTCCACGCCCCAGGAGGCGAGCAGCGCGTCGTCGCACAGGGCCACCAGGTTGCGCTTGTCGGCATACAGCGCATGCGCGCGCGGATGCGGCGTCACCACCGCCATGTCCTCGCCGTACGCGCGCCGCAGGGCCTCGTGCGCCGGCTCGTCGAAGGCGAAGTCGGTGAGCCGGTTGTAGACCATGTCGATCTTCGTCTCCTCGAACCACAGCCCGCCGTGGCACACCATCAGTTCGCGCGGATCGCAGATCACCGCCTTGATGCCGTGGCGCGCGAACAGGCGCTGGAACAGCACGAACTCGGGGTGCAGGTACTGCGCCTCCGGGTCGTCGTCGACGATGGCGATGCTCGTCAGCGGCGCCGCGCCGCGGCAGGCCGACCACTCCGAGCGGAACATCTCCATGAACAGGTGCTCGGGCCGGTCGCGCGCGATGCTGCCCGGCAGCGCCGCCTGCGCCTCGTCGCAGCAAGCCTGCTGGGCGCGCTCCAGGATGGCGTTGAGCAGGCCGCCGCCGGCATTGGTGTTGATCTCGATGAGCTGAGGGCCGGCGGCGCCGAGATGGAAGTCGTAGCCGAGGAAGACGCCGCGCGGCTTCGCCTCGCACCGGGCGATCGCCGGCGCCCAGGCCGCGACGTGCTCGCGATAGGCGGGCAGCGCGACCACCTGCTCGATGGCGGCGATCACGTCCGCCATGCGCTGGGCATCGCGGGCGCCGACGAACACCATGGCGTCGGCGAACAGGTGCGGGCGCTGCGCGATGGCCGTCTCGTAGAAGCCCGGGCTCTCGCGCTCGAGCTCCGCGCGCAGGCGCTCGCGGTCGAGCGAGACGCACTGGCAGCCCGCATTGAGGCGCTCGGCGATCTGGGAGCAGGTTGGCGAAGTCATGCGCGCGATTCTACTGCCGGGCCGAAGAACGCCTCGACTTCGCCCGCCTCGCGCGTGCGCCGCATCGGCGGCAGCGACTGCCAGATGCGCCGGCCGTAGGGCTTGTCCACCAGCCGCGGGTCGCAGACCATGAGCACGCCGCGGTCGTTCTCGTCGCGGATCAGGCGGCCGGCGCCCTGCTTCATGCTGATGACGGCGCGCGGCAGCTGGTACTCGAAGAAGGCGTTGCGGCCCTGGCGCTTCAGGTGCTCGATGCGCGCCGCCAGCACCGGGTCGTCGGGCGGCGCGAACGGCAGCTTGTCGATGACCACCAGGGACAACGCGTCGCCGCGCACGTCCACGCCTTCCCAGAAGCTCTGGCTCGCCACCAGCACGGCGTTGCCGAGCCGCCGGAAGCGGTCGAGCAGTTCCGATTTCGAGCCTTCGCCCTGCAGCAGCAGCGGCAGTCCAAGGCCTTCGGCTTCGAGCCGCTCGTGCAGCAGCTCGTGGATGCGCCGCATGGCGCGCAAGCTGGTGCACAGGATGAAGGCGCGGCCGTGCGACGCGCGGATCGCCGGCCAGGCGGCGTCGACCACGGCGCGGTTGTAGTCGGGGCTGTTCGGGTCCGGCATGCCCGGCGGGCAATAGAGCAGCCCGTTGACGGCATAGTCGAAGGGGCTGCCCCAGCAGCCGGTGGCGGCCTCGCCAAGGCCCAGCTCGGCCTGGTAATGGCCGAAGTTGCCCGCCACCGCCAGCGTCGCCGAGGTGAAGATCCACGCGCGCGGGTGGCCTTCCATCTGGCGCTGGAAGATGTTGGCGACCGACAGCGGCGTCATGTTGAGGCTGACATGATAGCTGGTGACGTCCACCCACTTTACATAGACGTCGCCGTCGTCTGCCGCGTCGCGGCTGGCCGGCGCCTGCCAGCGCTTGAAAGCGATTTCCAGCTCGTTGCAGCGGCGCAGGCAGTTGTCGAGCCCTTCCGAGCGCATCGCCTGGGTCTCCAGGTGGCCGCGGAAGGCCTGCAGCTCGGCCGCCAGCCGCTCCAGCCCGTCCGCCGCTTCCGGATGCGCGTGCCACTGCGCCTCGGCCAGGCGCGAAGCTTCGCGATGGAACAACAAGCGCAGGTCCTTGGCCGCCTTCTCCAGCGACCGGCATGCCTCCTGCAGCGGCAGGTAGTCCTTGGCGCCGGCGATCGCCTCGAGCTTGGTGTCGCGCGCGAGGTCCACGATCTGCGCCGTGCCGACCGCCTCGCCGAAGAACAATCCGGCGACTTCCGGCAGCTGGTGCGCCTCGTCGAAGATCACCGTGTTGCAGGCCGGCAGCAGCTCTGCCATGCCCTCGTCCTTGAGCATGACGTCGGCGAAGAACAGGTGATGGTTGACCACCACCACATCGGCCTCCATCGCTGCCCGCCGCGCCTTGACGACGAAGCACTCGCTGAAGAACGCGCACTCCTGTCCCAGGCAGTTCTCGCGCGTCGAGGTGGCCTGCTGCCAGGCGCCCGA
>DASVZD010000192.1:0-2261 GCA_036391815.1 Rhodocyclaceae bacterium | reverse complement strand
TCCATCTGGAAGAGGCCTTCGATGCCACCGTGGTGCGGCGCGAGGGCGAGTTCTACCGGCTGCGCTTCCACGGCCCCGCCCAGGAACTGATCGAGCGCCACGGCCGCCTGCCGCTGCCGCCGTACATCGAGCGCGCCGCGGTGGAGACCGACGAGGCGCGCTACCAGACGGTGTTCGCGCGCGAGAAGGGCTCGGTGGCGGCGCCGACGGCGGGTCTGCATTTCGACGAAGCCGTGCTGGCGCGACTGAAGGCGCGCGGCATCGAGACCGCGCATGTCACGCTGCATGTCGGCGCCGGCACCTTCCAGCCGGTGCGCGTGCAGGACCTCTCCCAGCATCGGATGCACCGCGAGCGCTGGCACCTGCCGCAGGCGACGGTCGACGCCATCGCCGCCGCCCGCGCGCGGGGCGGACGCGTGGTCGCCGTCGGCACCACCACGCTGCGCACGCTGGAGTCGGCGGCCCTGGCCGGCGAACTGAAGGCGGGCGGCGGCGAAACCGAATTGTTCGTCACGCCCGGCTTTGCCTTCCGCGTGGTCGACCTCCTGGTCACCAACTTCCACCTGCCGAAGTCGACGCTGCTGATGCTGGTCTCGGCCTTCGGCGGATTGGCGGATATCCGCGCCGCCTATGCGCACGCCGTCGCGCAGGGCTACCGTTTCTTCAGCTATGGCGACGCCATGCTCATCCACCGGAGCGACCATGAAGTTTGAACTCCTCGCCACCGCCGGCGCCGCGCGCCGCGGCCGCCTGACGCTCGCCCACGGCATCGTCGAGACGCCGGTCTTCATGCCGGTGGGCACCTACGGCAGCGTCAAGGCGATGGCGCCCAACGAGCTGGTCGACATCGGCGCCCAGATCGTGCTCGGCAACACCTTCCACCTCTGGCTGCGCCCGGGGCTCGAAGTCATCCGCGCGCACGGCGGACTGCATGGCTTCATGGGCTGGGACCGGCCGATCCTCACCGATTCGGGCGGCTTCCAGGTGTTCTCGCTGGGCGAGTTGCGCAAGATCACCGAGGAGGGCGTCAAGTTCGCCTCGCCGATCAACGGCGACCGGTTGTTCATGCGGCCCGAGGATTCGATGCAGATCCAGCACGTGCTCAACTCCGACGTGGTGATGATCTTCGACGAATGCACGCCCTACCCGGCCGACCTCCGCGAGGCGGCCGAGTCGATGCGCCTCAGCTTGCGCTGGGCCAGGCGTTCCCGCGACGAGCACGACCGGCTGCAGAACGCGAACGCCCTGTTCGGCATCGTCCAGGGCGGCATGCACGAGGAACTGCGCGACGAGTCCTTGGCGGGACTCGCCGACATCGGCTTCGACGGCTACGCCATCGGCGGCCTGTCGGTGGGCGAGCCGAAGGAGGACTTCGCGCGCATCCTCACCCATACCGCGCCGCGGCTGCCCGCCGGCCGGCCCCGCTACCTGATGGGCGTCGGCACGCCGGAGGACATCGTGTTCGCGGTGGGCCGGGGCATCGACATGTTCGATTGCGTGATGCCGACGCGCAACGCCCGCAACGGCTGGCTGTTCACGCGCTGGGGCGACATCAAGATCAAGAACGCCGCCCACAAGACCGACACCCGGCCGCTCGATGAGACCTGCGGCTGCTACTGCTGCCGCAATTTCTCGCGCGCCTACCTGCATCACCTGCATCGCGCCGGCGAGATCCTCGGCGCCCGGCTGAACACCATCCACAACCTGTTCTACTACCAGACGCTGATGGCCGAACTGCGCGCCGCCATCGAGTCTGACAGTTTTGAAAGCTATGCCGCGGAATTCCGCCGGCAGCGCGGGACGGGGAATGCAGACTGATACAATGCGAGGTTTCCAATAAATACACCGGAGTCGAAAAAGTGCTGATTTCCGAAGCCTACGCGCAAGCCGCCGCCCCCGCCGCGGGCGGCCAGATGGAGGGCCTGCTCGGCATGGCCCCGATCGTCCTGATGTTCATCGTGCTGTGGTTCCTGATGATCAGGCCGCAGATGAAGAAGGCCAAGGAGCACCAGAAGATGGTGGGCGAGTTGCAGAAGGGCGACGAGGTCGTCACCCAGGGCGGCGTCGCCGGCCGCATCGTCAAGGTGGGTGAGAACTTCGTCACCATCGAGGTCGCCACGCTGAAGGACGCCCCGGTCGAAATCGCCGTGCAGAAGCAGGCCGTCGGCGCCGTGCTCCCGAAGGGCACGCTGAAGTCCCTCTGATCGTCGTCTTGTCGGGCCGGCGGCCGCCGGCCCAGGTAGCCCAGCCAAGAACCGCTA
>DASVZD010000191.1:0-4845 GCA_036391815.1 Rhodocyclaceae bacterium | reverse complement strand
GCGTCGTCGAGCAGGTCGATCAGCGGCTTGACGTTGTAGCCGCCCAGCATGGTGCCGAGCAGCTCGGTGGCCTTCTCGCGCGACACCAGCGCGCACTTCTCCTCGCCCTTGGCGACGGCGGCGAGGAACTTCGCCTTCACTTCGGCGGCGTCATCGACGCCGGCCGGCACGCGGTAGGTGAGAAGCTCGACGAGGAAGTTTTCTTCGCCCTTCGGGGCATTCTTCAGCAGGCCGACGAGATCCTGGGTCTGTTGCTTCGATAGCGGCAGGGGAGGGATGCCGAGGGCGGCGCGCTCGGCGACGTGGGCACGGTAGGCTTCCAGCATGGTGTTTCCTTGCGGTTGGGTCAAGCGTTGAAAAAGCGGTGGCGAGCTTCTGCGCCGATTTCCATCCCCGTTGCACGGGCGCGGCACAGCAGTTCCCAGTAGTAGCGATAGGAGGCGCGATCGTGCAGTCTTCCTTCGTGCTGGATCGGGCCCCAGTCGGCGTCCTGTGCGGCAAGCAGGATCGCGGCGGCAGCGTTCACCGCGCCGAAATCCGGGCGCATCGCCTCGACTATCGGTTGAATCTGCGCCGGGTGGATGCTCCACATGCGCAGGAAACCGAACTCCTCGCGCGCGCGGCGGGCGTCCTCGCGCACGACCGCGGCGTCGCGGATTTCGGTGGTGACGTTGTGCGACGGCACCACGCCGTTGCCGAGCGCCGCGGCCGCGATCTCGCACTTAGCGCGCGTTACGAGCGGGTGCTCGAATTGTCCCGGCGACCGCATAGCGCTGTCCGGAATGGCGCCGTGATGGCTGCTGACGAAATCCATCAGCCCGAAGTCGAGCGATTCGACGCCGGGCAGCGCCGCGATCTGCCAGGCCTCACGAAGTGCGCGGGGCGTCTCGATCAGCACGTGGACCGGAATCTCGCGCGTGACGTTGAAGCGGCTGCGGAAGTCGGCGAGGGCCGTGATCTGTTCCAGCGCGTCGTCGGCGGAATCGACCTTCGGCAGCACGATGTAGGCGACGCGGCTGCCGGCGCGCCCGACGAAAGTCTCGAGATCTGCGCGCCAGGACGGGTGAGTGACATCGTGTATGCGGGCGCCGAGCCGGCCGAACCGGTTCTCGTCGCTCATGATCAGCGTGGCGATCATCTCGGCGTGTTCGCGCTCGCGTCCCGCCGGCGCTCCGTCCTCGCAGTCGCCCGTGATGTCGAAGATCGGGCCCAGTTCGGCCTGGATCTGCAGCGCCTTGCGGATAAGTTTTTCGCTGCCGGCGAAGTGTTCGCAGGCGGCAAGCGCCGGGAATGACTTCCCGGCGGCTTGATAAAGCGCTTGGGCGGGATGAAGCGGGGAGTTGCTCATGCTTCCGCCCGGTCCTGATCAGCCAAGCATGTCCTTGACGCCGTCGCGCTCTTCGGTGAGTTCCTTGAGCGTGGCGTCCATCTTCTCGCGCGAGAAGGCGTCGATCTCGAGACCCTTGACCACTTCCCACTTGCCGTTGGCGCAGGTGCAGGGCATGCCGTAGATCATGCCTTCCGGGATGCCGTAGGAACCGTCGGAGACCACGCCCATGGTGACCCATTCGCCGTTGGTGCCCAGGTTCCAGTCGCGCATGTGGCCGATGGCGGCGTTCGCCGCGGAGGCGGCGGAGGAGAGGCCCCGCGCTTCGATGATCGCTGCGCCGCGCTTGCCGACCTTCGGGATGTATTCGTTCTTGTACCAGGCCTCGTCATTGATCAGGGCCGGGGCGGCCTTGCCGCCGACGGTGGCGAAGCGGATATCCGGGTACATCGTCGGCGAGTGGTTGCCCCAGACGACCATGTTCTTGACGTCGGTGACGGCGGCCTTGGCGCGGATCGCCAGCTGCGACACGGCGCGGTTGTGGTCGAGGCGCATCATCGAGGTGAAGGAGGTCCTCGGCAGGCTCTTCGCGGTGTTCATGGTGATCAGCGCGTTGGTGTTCGCCGGGTTGCCGACGACGATCAGCTTGAGATCGCGCGAAGCCACTTCATCGACGGCCTTGCCCTGCTCGATGAAGATCTTGGCGTTCTCGAGCAGCAGATCCTTGCGCTCCATGCCCGGGCCGCGGGGGCGGGCGCCGACCAGCAGCGCCTGCTGGGCGTCCTTGAAGGCGACCTTGGGATCGGACGTGCCAATCATATCGGCCAGCAGCGGGAAGGCGCAGTCCTCGAGCTCCATCATGACGCCCTTGAGCGCCTGCTGGGCCTTTTCCATCGGCAGTTCGAGCATCTGGAGGATGACCGGCTGGTCCTTGCCCAGCATTTCTCCGCTCGCGATGCGGAACAGCAGCGCGTAACCGATTTGTCCTGCTGCGCCGGTTACGGCGACTCGAACGGGGGCTTTGGCCATCTTCTCACTCCTTGCTGAATTGGGTTGGTAAATCGGACGGGCGGAGAGCCGTCAACCGCGGGTGGCACCGCTTCGCCGAGGCTGGAATACTATGCTGCCGGCGGCTGGTCTGTCAATATGGGTAAGATAACATATATAAGACATATGATGGCGTATAGACGATAAGGAATTTTTGTGCTTCAATTCGCCGTCATGGCACAAGAGTCCCCGAGAGAGTCCCCGACCTTCAGCCCGCTGTACCGGCAAATCAAGGGCTTGATCCTGCAAGCTCTTGAAGCCGGCGAATGGCGTCCCGGCGAAGCGATCCCTTCGGAAATGGAGCTCGCGTCGCGCTTCAACGTGAGCCAGGGTACGGTCCGCAAGGCGATCGACGAGATGGCGGCGGAAAACCTGCTCCTTCGCCGCCAGGGGAAGGGCACCTTCGTCGCGTCGCATTCGGATCCGCGCGCCTTCTTCCGCTTCCTGCGCCTCGTCCCGCTCAAGGGCGAAATCGAGCAGTCGACCAGCATTCCCATGGAGTGCTGGCGCGCCAAGGCGGGCCAGGAAGCGGCCCGGACCCTCGGCATCAAGCTTGGCGATCCCATCATCATCGTGCGTCGCGTCCTGCAGTTCACCGGGAAGCCGGTCGTGGTCGATGAAATCTATCTACCGGGCGAAACCTTCTCGGGTTTGACCCTGGAGGTGCTCAAGGAATCCCAGGGCAGCCTCTACAGCCTGTTCGAGACGCGCTTCGGCGTCCGGATGATCCGTGCCGAAGAGCGCATCCGCGCGGTTGCCGCGGACCGGGCCACAGCGGAGCTGTTGTGCGTTGCAGAAGGCAGTCCGCTGCTCTCCGTTGAGCGCGTCAGCTATACCTATGGCGATAGGCCGGTTGAATGGCGCCGCGGGCTGTATTCAACGGCAGATCACTGCTATTACAACGAGTTGGGCTAGGGGTGGGCGCGGGCCTATAATCATCGATTTTGTTGGGTTGTTAAGTTGTTCTTATACCCATTCATCTTGCGCTGCACCATAGGAGTGGAATCCATGACAGAGATGACAAAACAGCGACCTAAGTTCCTCAACCTCTTTGCAATCAAGTTGCCGCTGCCCGGCTTCGCGTCGATCCTCCATCGCGTCAGCGGCGCGGGGCTCTTCCTGATGCTGCCCTTGCTGATCTGGCTGCTCCAACTGTCGCTCGGCTCGCAGGAGAGCTTCGATACCCTGAAGGCGGTTGTCGCCAACCCGCTGGTCAAGCTGATTCTGCTCGGCCTGCTCTGGGCGTTTCTCCATCATTTCTGCATGGGCATCCGCATCCTGCTGATCGACGTCCATGTCGGCGTCGACAAGCAGCCCGCCCGCACCTCGGCCAAGGTCGTTCTGGTCGTCAGCCTGCTCCTGACCGCGATCCTCGGCCTCAAACTCTGGGGAGCCTACTGATGAACCGCATTGTCGTCGGAGCCCATTACGGTCTCAAGGATTGGCTGGCGCAGCGCATCACCGCCATTGTCATGGCCGTCTACACGCTGCTGATGGCCATCGCCGTCGCAACCGTCGACGGTTACGAGAGCTGGCGCGCCCTGATGTCGAACGGCGCCGTCCGCTTCGCCACTTTCCTGTTCATCGTCAGCCTCTGCTACCACGCCTGGGTCGGGATTCGCGACATCTGGATGGACTACGTCAAGCCCGTCTCGATCCGCCTGACCCTGCATGTGCTGACCCTGCTGGCCCTGATCGGTTACGCCGGCTGGGCGGTCCAGATTATTTGGAGGCTCTGACGTGAAATACACCGTTCGCAAATTCGACGCCGTGATCGTCGGCGCCGGCGGCGCCGGACTGCGCGCCGCCATCCAGCTCTCCGAAGCCGGCCTCAAGACGGCGGTGCTGTCCAAGGTCTTCCCGACCCGCTCGCACACGGTCGCCGCCCAGGGCGGCGTCGCCGCCTCGCTCGGCAACTCCGAGGAGGACCACTGGCACTGGCACATGTACGACACCGTCAAGGGCTCCGACTGGCTCGGCGACCAGGACTCGATCGAGTTCATGTGCCGCAAGGCCAACGAGGTCGTCGTCGAGCTCGAGCACTATGGCATGCCGTTCGACCGCACCGATGCCGGCAAGATCTACCAGCGCCCGTTCGGCGGCCACATGTCGAACTTCGGCGAGAAGCCGGTACGCCGCTCGTGCGCCGCAGCCGACCGCACCGGCCACGCCATGCTGCATGCGATGTACCAGCGCAACGTCAAGGCCAACACCCAGTTCTTCGTCGAGTGGCAGGCGCTCGACCTGATCCGCGACGAAGAGGGCGAGGTCGTCGGCGTCACCGCCATGGACATGGAGACCGGCGAGATCGTCGTGTTCCACGCCAAGGCCACGATCTTCGCGACCGGCGGCGCCGGCCGCATCTTCTACAGCTCGACCAACGCCTTCATCAACACCGGCGACGGCCTCGGCATGGCGGCGCGCGCCGGCATCCCGCTCGAGGACATGGAGTTCTGGCAGTTCCACCCGAC
>DASVZD010000190.1:0-5251 GCA_036391815.1 Rhodocyclaceae bacterium | reverse complement strand
GATCGCGGCCGGGGTGGCTTCGCGGGCAAGCGCTACCGTCAGGTCGATGGCGGAAACGTTGAGCACGGGCACCCGGATCGCCTTCGCCTCGATGCGGCCGGCCAGCTTCGGCATCAGCCGCTCGATGCCGCGCGCCAGGCCCGTCGAGACGGGAATCATCGACTGCATGGCCGAGCGCGTGCGGCGCAGTTCGGCATGGTGGTAGCCGTCGATGAGCGGCTGGTCGTTCATCACCGAGTGCAGGGTCGTCATCGATGCGCGCTCGATGCCGAACGCCTGGTCGAGCAGGGCCAGCACGGGGACGATGGCGTTGGTGGTGCAAGAGCCGGCCGAGACGATCCGTGCGTCGGCCGTCAAGTCCCGGTGGTTGATGCCGAACACCGCCGTGCAGTCGACATCGGCGGCCGAGTGGGCGGGATGCGACAGCAGCAAGCGCGGGCAGCCGGCGGCGAGGAAGCGCTCGAGATCCCGCCGCGCGGCGTACTGACCCGAGCAATCGACCAGCACGTCGACGCCGAAGTCCCGCCAGGGAACGCCTTCCGGTGCATCGGCATGGGTGACGGGGATGCGTGCGCCATCGACCACCAGGGATCCGTCGGCAACGCCGACCTGGCCGCGGAAGCGTCCGTGGGTCGAGTCGAAGCGCGTCAGGTAGGCGATGCTGTCGAGATCGGCCGGTTCGTTGATCGCCACGACCCGGATGCGTTCGCCGAGGGGCGACTCGTTGAGCGCGCGGAACAAGCAGCGCCCGATGCGGCCATAACCGTTGATGGCGATGCGCAATGACATGGAACGGCCCTGTTCAAAACGCGTGATTCTACGCGACGGCGCCGCCCAACCCGGCGTGACGGAGACATGTGCCAACTGCTCGGGATGAACTGCAACGTCCCGACCGACATCTGCTTCTCGTTCACGGGCTTCCAGGCCCGCGGCGGCGGCACGGACGTGCACCGCGACGGCTGGGGCATCGCGTTCTTCGAGGGGCGCGGGGTGCGCCTGTTCCTCGACCCGCGACCGTCGGCCGAGTCGGCCATCGCCGAGTTCGTGCGCCACTACCCGATCCGCTCGCTCAACGTGATCGCGCACATTCGCAAGGCGACGCAGGGACCGGTCGGCCTCGAGAATACCCATCCCTTCATGCGCGAGCTGTGGGGCCGCTATTGGATCTTCGCGCACAACGGCCACTTGGACGGCTATGCCCCACGGCTCGACGGCAGCTTCCTGCCGGTCGGACAGACCGACAGCGAACTGGCCTTCTGCGACCTGCTGCAGACGCTGCTGCGGCGCTTCCCGGACCGGCCGCCGACGCGCGGAGAGCTGCACCGCGAGCTGGACGCTTTCGCCGCCTCCGTGCGCCGGCACGGAAAGTTCAACTTCATGCTGTCGAACGGGGACTGCCTGTTCGCCCATCGCTCGACCGAACTCCACTATGTGACGCGGCGCTCGCCGTTTCCGGTCGCCCATCTGGCGGACCAGGACGTGACGGTGGACTTCAGCGCGGTGGCCGGTCCGGACGACTGCGTGTCGGTCATCGCGACGGCGCCGCTGACCGACAACGAGGCGTGGACCGCGCTTCCGGTGGATCGGGTGGCGATGTTCGCCGAAGGGGCACGGCGCGATGGATAGCGCGAGCGACGCTGCATCGCCGCAAGATCGGCGACAATACGGGCCGTGCGACATGACTTGGTGAGGAACATGAAGGATCCAGACACCGGACGCCCCGGATTCAGTCCCTGGCTGGCCACCGCCATCGCGCTCGCCGGCCTGATCGGCGTCTATCTGTCCGGAGGCGAGTGGCCGGGTGCGCTGACCGCAGCGGGCGCCGGGTTCGTCCTGGGCGGCGCCCTGCCCCTGTTCCGCGGCATCTGGCGGTACGTGGCGGTCTTCCTCGCCGCGACCGGCGGGTTCGTCTGGCTGGTGGCCAATTACGTGAAGTAGCGGAGGCCGGGTGCGTCTCGACAAGTGGCTGTGGGCGGCGCGCTTCTACAAGACGCGCAGCATGGCCGCCGCAGCCGTCGAGGGCGGCAAGGTAAAGCTCAATGGGGCGGCGCCAAAGCCCGCCAAGGAGGTCAAGCCCGGCGACCGCGTATTCCTGCGTGCCGGCGAGGCCAGCTGGGACGTCCTCGTGAAAGGGCTCAACGAGCAGCGCCGCCCGGCACCGGAGGCGCGGCTGCTTTACGAGGAGACGCCCGAGAGCGCCGAGCAGCGCGCGCGGGAAGCGGAATTGCGGCGGCTCGCGCCAAACCCGAGCCCCGACATCAAGGGCCGACCGACCAAGCGCGATCGCCGGCAGCTGCATCGTTTCCGCGGCGAGTGAGCGCTCGCGGGGCGACTCCGGGGGCCGCCAAAAAGCAAAAGGCCGGGACATGCCCGGCCTTTGCGATATGGCGCAGCTCGCTTATTCGGCTGCCGGCGCTTCGGCGCCTTCCGTGCCTTCGGGGCGGTCCATCAGTTCGACGTACGCCATCGGCGCGTTGTCGCCGACGCGGAAGCCCATCTTCAGGATGCGCAGGTAGCCGCCGTTGCGGTTGGCGTAGCGCGGGCCGAGCACGTCGAACAGCTTGACGACGACCTCGCGGTCGCGCAGGCGGTCGAAGGCGAGGCGGCGGTTGGCCAGCGACGGCTTCTTGCCGAGGGTGATCAGCGGCTCGACGACGCGGCGCAGTTCCTTGGCCTTCGGGAGCGTGGTCTTGATGGCCTCGTGGCGCAGCATGGAAACGGCCATGTTGCGGAGCATCGCCAGGCGATGCGACGAGGTGCGGTTGAGCTTGCGGAGTCCGTTGCCGTGACGCATTTTGCTTTTCCTTTTCTGCGGCCGCCGCGCAATGCAAGCGGCCGGTTAATTGTTATTTTGTTGGTTGATTAAAGGCTGTTCAGCCCAGCTTCTCGAGGCCGGCGGGCGGCCAGTTCTCGAGCTTCATGCCAAGGGTGAGGCCGCGCGAGGCGAGCACTTCCTTGATTTCGTTGAGCGACTTGCGGCCCAGGTTCGGGGTCTTCAAGAGCTCGGTTTCGGTGCGCTGGATCAGGTCGCCGATGTAGTAGATGTTCTCGGCCTTGAGGCAGTTGGCCGAACGAACGGTCAGTTCGAGATCGTCGACCGGGCGCAGCAGGATCGGATCGACCGAGGCGACCTTCGGCGTCTCGACCGACAGCGGCGTGCCTTCGAGGTCGGCGAACACGGAGAGCTGGTCCATCAGGATGCGCGCGGCGTAGCGGATCGACTCTTCCGGGTCGATGGCGCCGTTGGTCTCGATGTCGACGATCAGCTTGTCGAGGTCGGTGCGCTGCTCGACGCGGGCGGACTCGACGGCGTAGCTGACGCGGCGGACCGGGCTGAAGGAGGCGTCCATCAGGATGCGGCCGATGGTCTTGTTTTCCTTCGCCGTGGCGCGCACGTTGGCGGGCTCGTAGCCGCGGCCGGTCTCGACCTTGATCTGCATCTCGATCTTGCCGCCGGGGGCCAGGTGCGCGATGACGTGGTCGGGGTTGATGATCTCGACGTCGTGGGAGGCCTCGATGTCCGCGGCCGTCACCACGCCCTCGCCGCTCTTGGAGAGCGTCAGGGTGGCTTCGGAGCGGCTGTGCAGCTTGAGGACGATGCCCTTGAGGTTCAGCAGGATGTCGACCACGTCCTCGCGGACGCCGTCGAGCGTCGAGTACTCGTGCAGCACGCCCTCGATCGAAACTTCGGTCGGCGCGGCGCCGGGCATCGACGACAGCAGGATGCGGCGGAGGGCATTGCCCAGCGTATGGCCGTAACCGCGCTCGAACGGTTCCATGACGACTTTGGCATGCACGGGGGAGAGCGTCTGCACGTCGATAATGCGAGGTTTCAGAAGTGCGTTGCTTTGCATCGGCAGTCCTCGAAAAAAGCAATGCGGGGCGCCGGGAAGGCGCCCCGCCGATTAATGATTAACGCGAATACAGTTCGACGACCAGGCCTTCGTTGATCGAAGGCGGCAGGTCTTCGCGGGCCGGCAGCGACTTGAACACGCCGCGGCCTTCCTTGATATTCACTTCCAGCCACTCGGGGAAGCCGCGCGATTCGGCCGCTTCCATGGCGCCCTTGGAGCGCAGCTGGTTGCGGGCGGCGTCGGTGAGCTGGATGGTGTCGCCGGGGCGCACGCTGTAGGACGGGATGTTAACGCGCTTGCCGTTCACCAGGATGCCGTTGTGACGGACGATCTGGCGCGACTCGGAACGCGAGGCGCCGAAGCCCATGCGATAGACGACGGCGTCGAGGCGCGCTTCGAGGAGCTGCAGCAGGTTCTCGCCGGTCTGGCCCTTCTTGCGCTCGGCTTCGGCGAAGGTCTTGCGGAACTGACGCTCGAGGATGCCGTAGATGCGGCGGATCTTCTGCTTCTCGCGCAGTTGCTGGCCGTAGCCGGACAGGCGCTGGCCGGACTTCTGGCCGTGCTGGCCGGGCGCGTAGGTGCGGCGCTCGACGGGGCACTTGTCGGTAAAGCACTTCTCGCCCTTGAGGAAGAGCTTCTCTCCCTCACGGCGGCACTGGCGGCACTTGGGGTCTAGATTGCGGGCCACTATTGATGCTCCTTACTTAGATGCGGCGGCGCTTGGGCGGCCGGCAACCGTTGTGCGGGATCGGCGTGATGTCCGTGATGCTGGAGATCTTCATGCCGAGGGCGTTGAGGGCGCGGACCGCGGACTCGCGGCCAGGGCCGGGGCCCTTGATGCGCACTTCGAGGTTCTTGACGCCGCATTCCTGAGCCGCCTTGCCGGCAGCTTCGGCGGCAACCTGCGCCGCGAACGGGGTCGACTTGCGCGAGCCCTTGAAGCCGGCACCACCGGAGGTCGCCCATGCCAGCGCGTTGCCCTGGCGGTCGGTGATGGTGATGATGGTGTTGTTGAAGGAGGCGTGCACGTGGGCGATGCCCTCGGCAACGTTCTTCTTGACCTTCTTGCGGACTTTGGTAGCGGGTTTGGCCATGTCGATTCCTGATTATTTCTTCGCGCCGGCGATCGCCTTGCGCGGGCCCTTGCGGGTGCGAGCGTTGGTGCGGGTGCGCTGACCGCGAACCGGCAGGCCACGGCGATGACGGACGCCGCGATAGCAGCCGAGGTCCATCAGGCGCTTGATGCTCATCGTCGTTTCGCGGCGCAGGTCGCCCTCGACGGTGAACTTCGCAACTTCCTCGCGCAGCCGATCCATCTCGGCATCGGTGAGGTCTTTCATCTTGGACGAACGCTTGATGCCGGCGACGTCGCAAATCTTCTGCGCGCGCGTGCGGCC
>DASVZD010000189.1:0-3458 GCA_036391815.1 Rhodocyclaceae bacterium | reverse complement strand
CCAAGGTCGAACCAATCGGTATCGGCAGGCGGCGCCCCGGCGCCCTTGGCAAAGAAGAACGCCGCCACCGCCATGACGGCCAGCGCGACCAAGAAGGCCGCTATCCTGACGAACAAGGGCAGCGAAAGTTGCCGCAACTGCTGTACCGACGAAGCGCCAAGCGATACCGGCGCACCGCCTTCCGAACTGGCGTCACCCATTGTCAGTCTCCCCGGTTTCAGGCTATCGAGAGCGAAGTATAAGCGCCTGCACCCGGGCGGCCGCGGCCAGGCCGAAGGCCGCGGTGACGCAGACGGACGAACCGTAGCCGGCGCAGTTGAGCCCGTGCAGCCCCGCTTCGTCGAGGTCGCAGGCGCCGCCCGTCGGCCGCCGGATCGGCTCGATCGAATACACGCAGTCGATGCCGAACTTCTTCTTCGGGTCGCGCGGAAAGCCGTACTCCTTGCGCAGCCGCGCCCGCAGCTTGGAGGCGAGCGGGTCCTGCACGGTGCGCGAAAGGTCGTCGATGCGAAGCTGGGTCGGATCGCTGCGGCCTCCGGCTCCCCCGGTCGTCACCAGGGGCATGCGCCGGCGCCGGCAATGGGCCAGCAGCGCGGCCTTGGCCCGCACCTGGTCGATGGCGTCGACGACCGCATCGCACGCGGGCAGCAGCGCCTCGATGTTCTCCGGCGCGATGAACTCCTCGACGCAGGCCACCGCGCAATGCGGATTGATGTCGGCGACGCGGTCGCGCATGGCGAGCACCTTCGCCTGGCCCAGCGTGGCGCCGAGCGCATGCACCTGGCGGTTGATGTTGGATTCCGCGACGTGGTCGAGGTCGATCAGCGTCAGGCGGCCGATGCCCGAGCGGGCCAGCGCCTCGGCCGCCCAGGAACCGACGCCGCCGATGCCGACGACGCAGACGTGGGCGGCTGCGATGCGTGCCGCCGCCTCGGCGCCATGCAGGCGCGCGATGCCGCCGAAGCGGCGTTGGAGATCGGGGTGTGCGGACATGGCGGCCGATGATGGCACAACGCGAACGTTTGCGCGAAGTAGCGGTAGGAGTTTTCCTACAGCAAACTTAATCCGTTGCCGATATCGCGCGCCGCCTCGCAGCCTATACTCCCAACGACATAGGGCTCGTCGGGGTGCGGGCCGTCCGAAAAACAAGGAACAACAACATGAGCGTCATGGTCAGGACTGCCGTTTCCGTCTTCTTTCCCGAGCTGCCGCTTCTCGTCGTGCTGCTGACCAGCCTCTGGTTCGCCAACTCGGTCCCGCTCTAGGCGGCCGCGCCGATCCGGCGCCCCCGACCCCGGTGCCTCTCCTCCCCGGGCGGGCCTGCCCGCGCCGATAGGTGGCACAATGCGCGGTCCCATGGACCCGCTCCCCACGCCTTCCGAAGAAGCCCAGGCCGCCAGCCGCGCGCTTTGCGCGCGCATCGGCGATGCCATTGCCGCAGCGGGCGGCTGGATCTCCTTCGCCCGCTACCAGGAAATGGCGCTCTACGAGCGCGATCTCGGCTACTACGCCGGCGGCTCGCGCAAATTCGGCGCCGAAGGCGACTTCGTCACGGCCCCCGAGCTCACGCCTCTGTTCGGTTACGCGCTGGCGCGCCAGGTCGCGCAGGTCATGGACGCCTCGGCGCCGGCCGTCCTCGAAGCCGGCGCCGGCAGCGGCCGGCTGGCCGCCGACCTGCTGCGCGGGCTCGACGCCCTCGGCGCGGCGCCGCAGCGCTACCTGATCCTGGAACTCTCCGGCGAACTGCGCGCCCGCCAGCGCGAGACCCTGCAGCGCGAAGCGCCCGAACTCGCGGAGCGCGTCGAATGGCTGGGCGCCATGCCGGAATCTTTCTCCGGCTGCATCGTGGCGAACGAACTGCTCGACGCCATGCCGGTGCAGGTGCTGGCCTGGCGCGAGGAAGGACTGATGGAGCGCGGCGTCGCCACGAACGCCGATGGCCGATTCCAGTGGGCGGACCGCCCTGCGGACGAACGCCTGCGGCGGCTCGCGGCCGAACTGCCCGTCGCCGCTCCCTATGTCAGCGAAGTCGCCCCGATCGCGCGCGCCTGGGTCGCCGAATGGGGTCGCCGCCTCGCGCGCGGCGCCATGATCCTGGTCGACTACGGTCTGTCGCGCCGCGAGTATTACCACCCGCAGCGCAGCGGCGGCACCCTGCGCTGCCACTACCGGCATCGCGCCCACGACAATCCGTTCTGGTGGCCGGGACTCTCCGACATCACCACCCACGTGGACTTCACCGCGGCGGCCGAAGCCGCCCACGGCGCCGGGCTCGGCGTGCTCGGCTACGCCAACCAGGCGACCTTCCTGATGAACTGCGGCATCGGCGAGCTGCTGGCGCAGCGTCAGGAAACGGGCGACGCCGCCAAGGCCCTCGGCGCCGTGCAGGTGCTCCTCGCACCGGGCGAGATGGGCGAACTGTTCAAGGTGCTGGCTTGCGGGCGCGGCATCGAAGCGCCGCTGCTCGGCTTCGCGCGCGGCGATAGGGCACACGCGCTGTAGGGCCAAAAAGCAAAGCGCCCGCACTAGGCGGGCGCCAACGCCGCGCGGCTGAACGCAGCCGCGGGAAAGTCAATTATTCCTGGTTGCGGTAGACGCGGTCGAGGTAGGCAGCGGCGTCGATCTCGCGCTGCGCATGCAGGGCCGTATGGACTTCCTGCAAACCCAGTTGCAGCTCGGGTTGCGGCGGCAGCCAGCCGGCGTTCAGCACCTCTTCTTCGAACCCACCGAATTCGTCTTCGACGATCTTGCCCGTGGTCATGTCCATCACCCTGATCATGTCCTGCTCCTTGCGCCCGGGAAAACTTCAGGCGTACTCAGTATAACGACGGGTCTTCGAAAAAGTTGAACGCTGCCGCGCGCTGCGCGGAGGGGTGTGGCGCGCGCGCAAATCACGCGACGCGGCGGAACATCCTGTCGATGCGGTTGTCTTCGCCGAGCACCAGCCGGCCGATTTCCTCGAAGCTCTCCTGGGTAAGCGCGCCGCACGGCACCCGGTATTCGGCACTGCCGAAGCGCCGGATGTTCCGCACCACCAGGCGGATGTCGCCGGCCTCGTAGTCAGCCGACAAGCCGATGCCCGCCCTCACCTCGGCCGGGAAGGTATAGACCGCACGCTCGACCTGGCTTTTCTGGTTGCGGAATTCCTCTTCGTTGAAAGTGATGTTCGCTTCCAGCAGGGCGGCGCGGAACGCCTGGTGCGCAGGATTCTCGCGCTCGACACGCAGCTGCTGTCCCGCAGCCAGCCGGAAGCGCAGCGTCACCTGCTGGAACAGCCGCTCGTTTTCGGTGGCCTGCGGAACCAGACGATAGTCGGCGCGGCCTTCCTGCCACGTCAGCCCGGCGATTTCCGCGATGCCGAGCAGCGCGTACCTCGTCGGACACGGCGGCTTGAGGACGTTCAGCTGCTCGCAGAACTCGCGCAGGTAGTGGAAAGCCGCCTCGAGCGCGTCGCTCAG